>JAZQAP010000293.1:0-8569 GCA_045545275.1 Thermoguttaceae bacterium
GAAAGCGTTGGCGACCGCCGCGAAGGAAGCGGGGCTGCCGAGTCCGAGCGAGCGCGACGCGTTGACCGACCAACAGAAGAAAATCGGCTTAACGTTCGGCGGTAAAACGGTTTCCGCCGTCGACGTTTATTCGACGCTCGACCGCTGGAGCGCCGACTTGAAACAAAAACGCTCGATCGCCGAGCAAAAAAAGACGACGAGCGACCGTCTGCGCGCCGTCGCCGAACAGACGGCGAAGAAAAAGGGAGAAATGGAACTGACCGTCGCGAAGTTGGAAGGACGGCTGAAAGAGCTGGAAACCGCGAGAGATTTGGCGGCGGTCAACGCCGAACTCGCGTCGATGGAGGCGAACGTCGAAGGCGTCGACGTCGGCGAACTCGGCGCCGCGCTCGACGTGTTGCAAGAAGAAATCGACGAGCTGAACGCGCAAACGAACGTTTATCAAGACGAAACGAACGAACGGTCGGCGGCGCTTCAACCGACCGACGTTCTCGAACCGGTTTCCGACGAAGCGGAACTCGACGCGCTTTGGAAGTAAGACGTTGAGCGAGCGGGAAACAACGAACGTCGACGCGGCGAACGGCGAAAATCCGATTTGCGCCGCGTTGACGCGAACCGTCGAGGCGAAGCGAACCGGCGACGCCGACGCGCTAAACGGCGCGTTGGCCGAACTTGGGCGCGTCGCCGAGACGCTTTTCCGGGCGCGCGTCGCTCGAACGCTCGGCGAATTTTCGGACGGCGGCGGGTATTTGACGCTCGTCGAGGACGCGTCGGACGCGTTGAGCGAGCTCCTTTGGGTCGTTTATCGAAAGGCGGAAACGTTTCGCGGAACGACCGACGCGGAGGCGGCAAGTTGGCTCCGAACGATTCTCGACCGGCGGCTTCTCGACAAACGACGGACGTTCGTTCGTCGGGCGGCGAAATGGCGCGACGCGTTGCGGGCGATTCCGAAGCGGTTGCGCGGCTTGCTCGAAACGGAAACGCGGGACGACTAAACAACGAAAAATAACGAGATAAAAACGACGAAACGACGATGAACGACGAATATTCGAACGCGGAAAACGGCGGACAAGACGCGAAAAAAAGGAAACGGCGGATAATTGGGGCGCTTGTCGGAGCGGTCGCGCTTTTGGGCGTCGCGTTCGTCGTTTGGCGCGTTGCAAGCGTTGCGAACGTCGCGCCGTCGCCGGCGAACGAGACGCGAACGCGGTTGACGGCGCTGGAAGACGCGTTGGCGTCGGCGCGAACCGAACGGGCTCGAATCGACGCGTTGGCGACGAAACGGGAGAGCGAAGCGCGGCGCTTGCGGAGCGAGTTTCGCCGCGTCTTTTTCCGATTCGACGCCGACGAGCGCGCCGCGTTGGTCGACGAGATGAAAAACGGCGCCCTTTCGCCGAAGTCGAGCGCGCGTCCGGAGGCGGCGACGGCGTTCGCGAAACAACGCGAATGGCTCGAAGTCGAGCGCGAACGGGCGGCGTTGCGGAAGTTGAGCGAGCGGTTCGACGCCGAAATCGCGCGGGCCGAGAGCGAACGGGCCCGTTGCGCGCGGCGGTTGGAGAGCGAAGAAACGCTCGGCGCCGCCGTCGAGGAATTGAACGCGGAGGGCGGTTCCGTCGAAGCGGTCGCGGTCGCCGACCGATTGCGAGCGCTGACCGAAGACGCCGCGTCCGACGCCGACCGACCGCTCGAATCGATTTCGCCGGAAGAGATTTTGGCGTTCGAGGAAGCGCAAGAAACCGCGTTTGAAGCGCTCGTCGGGGGCGCCGAAACCGGCGAAAAATCGGAAAATAGCGAAGCGGGCGAAGAAAACGCGGTCGCCGAAAACGGAGGAAAGGGGAAAAAAGGCGAAAAAGAACGAAGCGGGGAAAAGAAAGCGACGCGGGAAACGGCGGGGATTCCGGCGTTGCCGACGTTCGATCCGGAAGCGGTTCCGGACGACGCGCCGGTCGCGAAACGCCTTTTCGAGTCGCAAGGGAAAAAAATCGTCGACGCGGCGAAACGAGAAATTCAAATCGCGCTCGACGCCGGAGCGACCGACGTCGCGTTCGCGGCGACGAACGACGCGGCGGCGGAGTTGGTCGAGTTGGCCGAAACGCTCGGAAAAGACCGCGTCAAAGAGTTTAAGAAGTTTCAAGAAAAGGCGCGTCAAGCGAGTTGGCGACCGACGCTCGACGCGTTGCGGGAGTCGACGAAAGGGCTCGCCGAGTCGAACGCCGGTTGGCCGGAGACGTTCGCGCTCTTGGAAGAGACCGCCGCGCTTGCTCCGCTTGCCCAAATTGCCGAAGAAGACGAGGCGTTCGAACGCAACTTAAACGATTTGCAAGATTTGGCGAGTTATTACGAGTCGACGGACAAGGACGCGGGCGGCGCGGTTCGGCGGCGTTTGGACGCGCTTCTCGGGAAGACGGAGGAAAAAGCGGGCGCCGCGGAAAAGAAAGCGTTCGACGCGTTCGAAAAAATATTTGACGACCCGAACGCAAAGCCGACGGTCGAATTCCGGCTCGGGCCGATTTTCGGGCTGTTGGGCGCGCTGACGTTGGGAACGCCGCTCGGCGTCGGACTTTTGCTCTTTTTCCTGTTGACGCGCAACGGACGGCGCGGCGGCAAACGTTGGATTCGCGGCGATTACGAGCGGCGCTTCCCGGTCGGCGACGGCGGGCGGTTGCCGTTTCCGACGTCGGAGGCGCGACCGCTTCCGAACGGCGGCGCGTTGAGCGGGCGAAATTGGCAAATGATCGGGCTCGTTTTCGTTATCGGGCTGGTAACGGCGGGGCCGTTCGTCGCGGCGTTGGCGGCGTTTATCGCGGCGCTCGTTTGCGCGGGACGTTTCGGAACGGCGTTGGGCGCGCTCGGAATTTTCGCGTTTTTGGCGTTCGCGTTGGTTTTTATCGCGTTGGCGACGGCGTTGGCGATCGTCGTTTCGATTTTTGCGTTTTAACGCGAAAGAAAGGCCCGGCGTTTTAGCGCGTCCGTTAAGATGGGAAAAACGCGTCGATTCGGCGGAAAAACCGACGGTCGGCGCGTTTTTTTTACCGTTCGACGCCCCGGCGGCGGCTTGACGACGCCGTTTTAATCGTTACAATTGGTTAAGATAGGGCGGGCCGCGCCGGTCGCGCCGAGTCGAAAAACGCGCTTGCCAAGGCGAGTTCGGCGAAAAGCGAATTTAGATAAGACGGAGAAAATGAAGCGATGAAAATTGGCGTTTTGTGCAGCGGCGGCGACGCGCCGGGGATGAATCCGTGTTTGCGCGCCATCGTGCGGGCCGGCGACCAGTACGGCGATAAAATCGTCGGGATTCGACGCGGATACCAAGGGCTTTTGAACGGCGAATTTTGGGGCGGAACCGACCGCGCCGTCGACGTTCGCGAAGTTTCCGGTTGGACGAGCAAAGGGGGCGCCAGTTTCAACAGCAGCCGTTGCGACGAAATGCGAACCGAAGAAGGAATCCGACAAGTCGTCGAAAATCTGCGGCGTTATCGTTTCGGCGCTCTCGTCGCCATCGGCGGGAACGGAACGCTGACCGGCGCGCTCGAAATCGCCAAGCGTTGGGAAGAGGGCCAAGTGATCGGAATTCCGGGCACCATCGACAACGACCTCCTCGGCACCGATTACACGATCGGCTTCGCGACCGCCGTCAAAACCGGCGTCGACGCGGTCGACAAGTTGCGCGACACCGCCGGGAGCCACGACATGATGTTCCTCGTCGAGGTGATGGGGCGCGACTGCGGCGATTTGGCGACCGCGATCGCCATCGCCGGCGGCTGCGAGTTGGCGACGATTCCGGAAACGCATACGTCGATCGAAACGATCGTCGAGAAATTGAAGCGTTTCAAAGCGTTGGGAAAACGCTCGACGATCATGATCGTCGCCGAAGGAGACGAGTACGGCGGCGCTTACAAGACGATGGAAGCGCTGAAACAAGCGGGCGCGCCTTACGAAATGCGGGCGGTCGTCCTTGGACACGTGATGCGCGGCGGCACGCCGGTTCCGCTCGACCGTATTTTGGCGACGCGGCTCGGGCGCTTCGCCGTCGACGCGCTGCACTTGGGCGAAAGCGGCAAGATGGTCGGCGAAATCGCCGGCAAGTTGACGCTGACGCCGCTCGAAGAGGCGGTCGCCGCGCATAAGGCGGTCGCGCCGGAGTTGTTGGAACTGTTGGAACGCGTTTCCGTTTGACGCCTCTTCGAAAGAACGCGGGGCGGCGGGCGCGTAAGGCGGTCGCGCCGGAGGCGTCGGAACTGTTGGAACGCGTTGCCGTTTGACGTTTTAGAAAAAAAACGATTTGGCTTTCGACGGCGGCGATCGCGTTTCGCCGTCGAGAGCGCGTTAAAAAAGCCCGACGGTTGGCGCGTCGGGCTTTTCGCGTTTCTTGCGGAAAGAGCGTTATTCCTCCGTTTCGTCGACGGCGAATTCGTCGTTCTTGAGCGCGGCGTCGGCGTTTTCGGTTGCCGCGTCGAGTTTTTTGTCTGACGGCGCGTCTTCTTCGCCGTTGGCCGCGTCGAATTCGTCGAAACTAAACTCGTCGCTCGGCTTGGCGTCTTCCTTGTCGCCGCCGAACCAAGAGGCCGGGTTCATGCGCGACCAAACGGATTTCTTCTCTTCTTTCGCGGCGCGTTCGGCGGCTTCGCGAGCCTCTTCGCGACGGGCGATTTCCTCGACGTCGCGAACGCGTTTGAAGCGAGTGTTTTTGGCGCCCGGGAGCGCGTCGATTCCGAACGCGCAAGCGGTCGCTGTTCCGTCGGTCCCGATCGACTTCAAATAACCGCCGCTCTTCGCTTGCGTCAGGAACGAAACGACGTCGGAATAGGAGCCGCCGATTTCGACGATCGCGCGAATCGTTTCGTCGACTTTAAAACCGACGCGGCGTTGTTCGTTGATTCCGTCGCTCGTTTCGTATTTCTTGACGACGATTTCGTCGCCGTCGGTTCGAATCGTCAAGCGCGGGTTCGCTTCGATGTAAATTTCGCCCTGCAGGAAGATTTGATCGGCGTTGAAAAGGACGACTTCCGGCCGTTCGCTCATCGCGACGTGCGCGAACGGCGTTCCTCCGCAGTTGAGCGAGTGATAGGCGAATTGGTTCGCCAAATTTTCGCCTTGAATCATGTAGTCGGACGGATTGCGCGTCCAAAGCGCCCGGAACGCTCCGTACCGCGTTTCGTTTTCCGGCGCGGCGAGGAGTTTGCGCAACTCCGCGTCGACGTCGAACGACGTTTTCATACAGACGCCGAGGGTCGCAAGGGAGGCCGGCCGGCGCTCGGGGTCGTTCGCGGCGAACTCGGCCAAAATGCGCGCCGTCTTTTGACGATCGGGGCGTTCGTTGAAATAAGCGGACGTTATCGCCGAGTTGAAACGAACCGTCGGGTCGGCGCTTTCCATGCCTTTGCGAATCGCGTCGAGAACCTTTTCGTTGCGCGGGCCGATCGCTTCGAGTTGAATCGACGCGAACTCCGACGTTTCCGGCTCCAATAATTGAACGGCGAGACGGTCGATTCGTTCGTTCAGCTCGTCGGCGGTTTCGAAGAAGGAAATGGCGCAAACGACGTTGACGTAACGAACGATATTGTCGCGGTACTCTCCCGGAACTTCGAGGTTGATTCGCGTCGCGCCCGCTTTCGCCTCGGCGACCTTTTTCTTTCCGGCGTAACCGGATTTGGTGTAGCTAAAACGTTTGTTGATAACGTCTTCGACTTGCTTGGCGACGCCCGGCGAACGCTCGTTTTCCTTCAGCTCGAGCCAAATCGGACGCGACCGCGAAACGACCGCGCCGCCGACGATTTTGCCCTGTTTGTAAGCGACCGGGCTTTTGTTCGCGACCAAGTCCGGGTCGAGCGTAACGTAACCGTCGACGACGCCGAGTTTGTACCCGCGCCGAATAACGTCCGCCGCCATATATTGGTAAAGTTCGGCGCCGCGAACGTACCCGCCTTGAACGCTCGACGCTTCGGAACCCGGTTGAAGTTTGAGCGCAACGTCGAGGCGATCGCCGGCGCGGGCGCCCGGCGGAACGATCGTTTCGAGAAGAACGATCGCGGTGTCGAGCGACGCGATTTGGCTTTTCGCGGTGCGCTTTTCTTCGACGTCGCGCTGCAAGTCTTGCAAAACGAGCTGTTGATACGTCGAGGGCGGTTCGTCCGCGCCGGTTCCGTTGAGCCCGCGAACGAGCGTCGCGCCTTCGATTTTCGCGGCGTGCATGTTTTCCGGACGCGCCAAGTCTTGCACGAGGCGACCGCGGTTGTTCAAAACGCGCTGTTGCTCGATTTTAATCGGGTCTTCCGGGACTTTTTTCGAGCAACCTAGCGCGGCGAGCGTCGCTAAAATCAGCGTTGTCGTTAAAAAACGTTTCATTTTTAAGGGCTTTCGAGCGTCGCGAACGTTTGAGGCGACGCGACGAGAGAACGAAAATGGAACGTCGAGCGGCGATCGACGTTGAAAAAAATAAGGCGTTTCACCTTGCGCAAAAGAACGTAAAAAACGCCGCGGCAAGATAAAATCGACAGAAGATAACCAATTTTTCGCGTCGCGTCAAGAGCGGTTCCATAAAAGTCGCGTTAACGACGCGGCGTCAAGAAACGACGTTAAAATGGGGGAAATAAAGAAAATGGCGAAGAACGAAGACGTTAAGCGAGGAGGGCCGCGGCGCCGAGAGAAAAGCGCGCAAGAAAACAACGACCGCCGACGACCGCGTCGAACGACGCGACGTTTTAAGAACGTCGATTAAACGTTTAACAAAATCGACGCCGCGCGAACCGTCGAACGTCCTCCGTCGAACTCCGGCGGAGGCGGTCGAGAACGGTCGAGCGAAAAGACGGCGACGACTTAATTGCGTTCGCGGTAAATGATGCGACCGCGATCCATGTCGTAAGGGCTGATTTCGACGGCGACGCGGTCGCCCGGGACGACGCGAATGCGGAACTTGCGCATCTTGCCGGCCAGACGGCAAAGAACGTAATGCTCCATATCGTCGATCTTAACGCGGAACGCGCCGCGCACTTCTTCGGTAACGACGCCGCGCAGTTCGATCGCTTCTTCTTTAGTCTTTTGTTCTCGATTTTCGCTCATACAATATCCTTTAAACAGTTGTCTTAGCGGTCGCGACCGAGACGAGGCCCGTTCCGGACGCTCGCGCCGTCGCCGACGACGAAACGAAGGCGAACGACGCGCGATTTTTAGCGAATGTTTCGACGCTCGACGCGTCGCGTCGACTCGGTTTCAAGCCGCGAGTCGAAGAGAGGTCGAGAAGCGGGGGAAAGCGCGCCCGCGACTCCGAGACATAGCCAATTTTATCAGTTTTTCCGGCTTCGACAAGGGGCCGGAACAATTTACTTCGAACTTGCGTCCGCTTTTTTTACGTTCGACGCGGCGATGGAAACGGTTGGCGGGTTTAGGGAAGGCGGGGGAGATGGGAAAAATAGGCGGGACGGCGCGGACGAACGGGCGCGCGGCGGCGGAGAGCCGGAAGAATCGAGGGCCGCCCCCTTTTGGAATCGAGGAAAAAGCGTATAATATAAGGATAAAATTGCGAACGTCGCGCCAAGCGTTGGGGTAAGCGGCGAAAAACGAATAAAAACGAACGCGACGAAAAGACGCGTCGCGTCAAAGGTCGAGGAATGGATCGAACGCCTTACCAAGAAAATATCGTCAAACGGTATTACGAGAACAAACCGGACATCATGCGGCAAAAGTTGAGCGAGTTGACGACCGAGCTTTACTTGGCCGAAACGCCGAAAAAACGCGCGCAACTTTGGAAACGCGTCGCGTTGGCGATGAAGAATCTCAATCTGCCGGAAGCGCAAATCGAAGCGTTGGTCGCGAAGGACGACCCGACCGCCTTGGCGAGCTTCATCGAACGACGCTTGCCGAAGTTTTGACGAGCGTAAACGATAATCAAGATAAAATAGGCAAGTCGCGTAATCGAGGCGCGACGGCGACGGAGAAGGCGAAATGAACGGCGAAGCGAACGAACGTTTTGAAATCGACAAGCCGCGCATCGAACGAGCGGTGCGCGAAATTTTGTGCGCGATCGGCGAAGACCCGGATCGCGAAGGGTTGATCGAGACGCCCCAACGCGTCGCCCGGATGTACGCCGAATTGTTCCAAGGCTTGCACCAAGACCCGGCGCAACATCTGCAAAAATTCTTCACCGAAGAATACGACTCGATGGTGATCGTGAAGGACGTCGATTTCCATTCGATGTGCGAACACCACTTGCTGCCGTTCGTCGGGAAGGCGCATATCGGTTATTTGCCGCAAGGGCGCGTCGTCGGTTTGAGCAAAATCGCGCGGGTCGTCGAGACGGTCGCGAAACGACCGCAGCTCCAAGAGCGGATGACGGAGACGATCGCGAACCTCCTGATGGAAAAGCTGAACGCGCGCGGCGTCGGCGTCGTGATCGAGGCGACGCACTCCTGCATGACGCTTCGCGGGATCAAAAAGCCGGGTTCGCTTTGCGGTACGTCGGCGATGAAGGGTTCGTTCCGCGATTACGCCAAGACGCGCGCCGAATTTTTGAAGTTGGCGCTGCGCCGTAAGTAACGTCGCCCGCAAGCGCGCCGTCGAACGTCCCGACGGC
>JAZQAP010000294.1:0-8598 GCA_045545275.1 Thermoguttaceae bacterium
CTTGGTAACGCGCGAACCGCATCGCCCGCAACTTTTCGGCGTGCCGAATTTCCTCGCTCCACTCGCAAAACGCCCACTCGATTTGTTGCCGGTCGCGGCGCGTTCGGTCGTCGGCGTCGACAATTTGTAAACGCGGGCCGCTCCCGACGACGGCGTTCGCGATCGTCAGTCCGAGCCCGGTCGCGCAGCAGTTGTTCGCGACTTCGTAACGCGCCCGTTCGCGGAGTTTGCGCCGCGTTTCCGGGTCGAGCGACGCGTCGACGCTCCGCGAATCGGCCCCGCTCCAAAATCGGTCGAGGTCGCTTTCGGGACGCGTCGCGTCGTAACGAGTCGAGCGCAAAAAGCGCCGCCGAACGGGCCGAACGACCGCGCCCGTTTTCGGAGCGACGGCGACGACGTTCGCTTGCGTTTTTTCGCCTTGTTTTTTCGAGTTCTCAGCCATACCGATACTATATCTAAACACTTGAAAAATAAAAGTTTAAACATTCCAAAAACCGAAATTTTGTAATAGTTCTAGCCCCGCCGCCCGGTTGTAACGACCAAAACAAAAATCGGAGCTTCCGACGTCGTTAAACCTCGACGCGGCAAGCGGTTAAGCGAAATTTTTTCGAGAAAAATTCCAAAAAACAGTTAAAAGACTCTTGCAAGGCGCTTAAAATATGGTATACTTATTATTGTCAAGGGGAGAACGGTTCTCCAAACGCCTTGACGGTTTCTTACGCTTTTGGTTACAAAAGGTAATGACTATGGATAAGTTTGTTTACTTTGTCGCTTTTGACGGCCTCGTGTTCGCCGGAAGATTCAAATCCCTCCTGACCGCGAAGCGGCGCCGCAAGGGTTGCTCCATCTGGATGGTTACGGAATATTATTTCCCCGACCGAAGCGTCAAATTCGTCTTTGAAAACCTCGACTAATCCCTAACCAAGGGCTCGCGCGCCGCAAGGCGCGAGGGTTTCTTTTTTGGAGAACGTTATGCCGGTCAAAGAATTACGCGAGTTATACGGAAACACGACGAACACGCGTTCGTTGATGAACAAGGCGATTTGCAACGAATGCGTCGGCGCGTCGGAATTGCTGGACGCGATGCGGTTCGTCGCGCCGAAACGCAATCACTCGCCGAATTGGGCGAAAACCTACGAACTTTTGGAAAAAATCCGCTTGGCGATGACGACCGACGTCGCCAAACGCCACGATTTCCGAACGGAACGCAAGGAAGGAGGAACGGTCGCCGATGGAGTTTGAAAAAATCAAACGCGACCCTTCGAAAACGTTGCGAGCGCAAGTTTTTGAGGAGGTCGGGAAATATTCGGGAACGTCGGAACGTAAACCGGGCGACAAAATCGTCTTTCGCTTCGACGGCGACGTTATCGAAAAGGCGGTCGTTCGCGACGGCGAACCGTTCGACGAAACCGCTTTCGTCGGCGAAACGGAAAAGGCGCGCCGCGTCGGGCGCAAGCCGAAACCGGAATCGCAACGTCGCCGAAACCGCGCGATTCTCCGCTTCACCGACTCCGAGTTCCGCGAAATTTTAAACGCCGTCGATACGGAACGCGAACTTGCGGAAGTCGTCCGCGAGCTTGCGCTTGAAGCGGCGCGAGCGAGAAACGCGCAAAACGCCGCCGAATAAACCGCGACGCGTCGGGGCTTCCCGGCGCGTTTTTTTGTCGCGTCGCCGTCAAAAAACTTCGCCGAAGAGTTTCGTTAAAATCGCTTCGGTCGCGTCGACCGAGACGCTTCCGCCGACGCCGCGATACGCGTCGCTTCCGGTTCCGACGTAAATAAAATCGTCCGGAAAGCCGAGCGCGGCGCCCGCTTCCGGCGCGGCGATTTGCTCGTTTACCGAAAATTGCTTCGCCGTCGCCCGCCCCCAAAAAAACGATCGAAACCGACGGCGCGCCCCTTCGCCGCTTCACCTAGAATCGAAAAACGTTCTTCGTTCGCTATTTTCTCTTTTCCCCCGAGCGCCGTCCCAAGGCGCGTTCCCTCGCCGCCCCTAAA
The DNA here is from genome assembly GCA_045545275.1 of Thermoguttaceae bacterium. GTDB lineage: Bacteria > Planctomycetota > Planctomycetia > Pirellulales > Thermoguttaceae > RUG369. The sequence continues at coordinate 1,999 of JAZQAP010000294.1, forward strand.
AAAAAACGCCGAAACTCAAACGCCGACGGTTCTTAATCGAGAACCGCCGACGCTCGAGTTCGACGTTTTCAAACGACGTAAAAGGTCGCAAACCGCCGTTTATCGCTCAAACGACGGTTAACGCAAAAATCACGCGAACTTCGTAACGCCCGGCATGCCGATCCAGTAGTTGCCGTTTTCGTCGCGTTCGGCCGGGGATTCGCTATCGATGCGCAACGCGTCGATGTTCGGAACGAGTTCGCGCGTCGAGGTCCACATTTGTTCCATCGTAACGCGTTGACCGGTTTCGACGGCGGTGCGCCCAAGAATCGCCGTGGCGGTCGCGTCGACGGCGTATTGAATTTCGTTCCACGGTTTGTTGTTGCGGATCGCGTCGAAGAGGAGATCGTGTTCCGTTTGATACGAATCGTTCGGCGCCGATTGCGGTTTCCACATCGTCTTACGTTTCGTCGAGTCAAGCATTTCGCATCCGTCGTAAATACCCGGATCGCCGACGCCTTCGCCAAGTTGGCTGCAACCGTTCGTCCCTTGAACGTTCGCTTGGAAGAAGTTCCAGCAGTTCGGAACGGTGCGCGTTTGGAGCATCATCTTGCGACCGTCTTTGAAGGTGTATTCGACGGCGGCGCAGTCGATGAGTTGGTCTTTCGAGCGACGGAGCCCCTTGTCGTGCGGGTCGGCGAGGCGACCGCCGGAACCGTTCGCGGCGATCGGGTAGTCTTGCATGCACCAGCAACAGATATCGATGTTGTGAATCAACGCGTCGACGATAAAACCGCCGCTCGTCCAGTCGAAGCAGAAAATGTTCGCGATTTCGTTTTGAAGCGGGGAACGCGAATCTTGCCAGTTCAGGTTGTGCGGACCTTGGAGGCGATAAACCCAAGTGTTGAGGACGTCGCCCAAAATGCCGTCGTGAATCGCTTTGACGGTTTCTTCGGTGCGGAAGTAGTGGCGGTTGTTCAAACCGACGCCGACTTGAATCCCCTTTTGTTTCGCGATTTCGTTCGCGGCTTTAATTCGTTTGAGGCCCGGAATGTCGACGCCGAGCGGTTTTTCGGCGAAGATATTGATTTTTTCCTTTTTATTGACCGCGTATTCGAACGTGATCGGACGGAAACCTTGCGGCGTCGTCAGAAGAACGACGTCGCCGTCGCGCAACGTGTCGATCGCGGCTTTGTAACCGTCAAGGTCGAAGAACGTGCGTTCGGCCGGAACGTCGACGCGGTCTTCGCCGTGCGTTTCGACAACGCTCTTAACGGCGTTGAAAGCGCGGTCTTTGAACGCGTCGGCGACGGCCCAAAGTTTCGTGTTCGGGTCGGCGTTCAACGCTTGACGGACGGCGCCGTTGCCGCGACCGCCGCAACCGATCCAAGCGATGCGAATCGTGTTGTCTTCGCCGGCGTGAACGCGCGGAGCCGAAACGGCGGGAATCGTCGCCGCGACGGTCGCCAAACCGGACGTTTTCAGAAAAGAACGACGCGAAAAAGTACTCATAAAACGCTCCTCGAACGTCGCCGACGATCGCCGCGACGCGCAAAAATATCAAGCGGAAATCGACGCGCTCCACAATAGTTATAAAAATGCGAAAACCGTCGACAAAATACGGAACGTTCTTATTGTACAAGGATAACGCGCAAATTGCAAGCAAAATCGGCAAAAATTTTCCCTTTTTTTTCGAATTTGTCGTTTTTTTCGTCCAAAATCGGCCTCGGCGGACGGCGTCGCGACGTTTCCTCGCCGTTTCCGCCGTCAATATCCGCAAAACCGCTAAAACCGTTCGCTCGGCGCAAGAAAAACGCCGAAACCGAACAAAACGCTTGACGCGCCGGTTTCGCTTTTATATAATGAAAACGTCGCGTCGACGCCGACGAACGCCGTTTCCTATTTCCCCTATTTTAACAGGCGTCGCCAATACGTCGAGCGGCGATTACTCCCGTTTTTCCCCTTATTAATTAATAACGTCTTTTTGCGTTTCGACGCTCGAAAGGTGCCGCCGTGTCCGCCGACCGTTTTTCCCTTCCTTCCCGCGTTTCCGCCGACCGTTCGCCGACTCGCCGCGACGTATTGAAATCGGGCGCCGCGCTCGCCGCCGCGTCCGTCGCCGCCCCGCTCGGCGTTCCCGGACTCTTCTCGAACGCCTTCGCCGCGACGTCGAAACGCTCGACGCTCCCGACGCCGCGTTACGACAAACTGCCCCGTTGGCGCGGTTTCAACCTCCTCGAAAAGTTTATGTTTTACGACAATAAACCGTTTCGCGAGGACGACTTCCGCAACATCGCCGACCTCGGTTTCAACTTCGTTCGCCTCCCGATGGACTACCGTTGCTGGATCGTCGACGGCGACCGAAAACGCTTCAACGAAAAGACGCTCGCCGAGATCGACAAAGCGGTCGAATACGGCGACAAATACGGCGTTCACGTCTGCATGAACTTCCACCGCGCGCCCGGTTACACCGTCGCCAATCCGCCGGAAAGGCCGACCGTTTGGAAAGACGCCGAGACGCTCGCCGTTTGCGCCGAACATTGGCGGGTCTTCGCGAAGCGGTACGCGGGCTACCCGAACGAACTCGTCAGCTTCAACCTCTTCAACGAGCCGGACGGCTGTTCCGACGACGAGTTTATGAAGGTCGTTTCGACCGTCGTCGACGCGATTCGCTCCGAAGACGCCGACCGGCTGATCTCCTGCGACGGGCTCGGATACGGAACGCGACCTTATTTGCCGTTGGCGAAACTCCGCGTCGCGCAGGCGACTCGCGGTTACGCGCCGATGGAAATCTCGCACTGCGGGGCAAGCTGGGTAAACTACAAAGATTTTCCGGAGCCGCGCTGGCCCGCTTCCTCGCATAACGCGCTTATGCCGCAACCGAATAAAGGCGGGCTCTCCGAGGGCGTTCGCAAGCCTTGGACGCTCGACGGCCCCTTCCCGAACGACGCGACGCTCCGTTTGCGCGTCGGGACGGTCTCGGTCGCGGCGGAAATCGTCGTCGAAGCGGACGGACGCGAGATTCTTCGCCGTCGCTTCGTCCCGCAAGGCGGAAAAGGCGAATGGAAAGAGGCCGTTTTCGTCCAAGCGTACAACGTTTATCAAAACGTGTACGATCTCGACTTAACGGTCAAAATTCCGAACGGCGCGAAGCGGCTGACGGTCGCGAACGTCGACGGCGACTGGGCGACGATCACCGAAATCGCCGTTTCCGCCCCGAACGTCGCCGAAGTCGTTTCCGAAGGCGGGCCCGATTGGGGCGCGAAAGAGCCGACGGCGTTCAAGTACGCGGTCGAAAACGGGAACGCGTCGCTGACCGGCGGCGTTATGAAAGACCGCGCTTGGCTGAAAAAGACGTGCGTCGAGCCTTGGCAAGAGGCGGAAAAGCACGGAATCGGGGTGATGGTCGGCGAGTTTGGCGCGTTTAACAAAACGCCGATCGACGTCGTTCGCCGCTGGATGGAAGATATGCTGCTCAACTGGCGCGAAGCCGGTTGGGGTTGGGCGCTTTGGAACTTCCGCGGCTCGTTCGGGATCGCCGACAGCGGGCGCGCCGACGTCGATTACGAAGATTGGCGCGGACTCAAACTCGACCGCGAGACGCTCAAACTCCTCCAAAAGTATTGATTTTAACGGCGACGCAAACGGGGCGAGCGGCGAAACGTCGGCGTTTTAAACATTTATAGACGCTTTAAGAACTTTCGACGCTTTAGCCCCTTTGAGGTTTTTAAGCGTTTTGGAGAAATTAGACGCTTTGAAAATTTTAAACGTTTTACTCCGAACGCCCCGCCCCGCTTCGACGTTAAAAAAGAACGCCGCGCGCTCGATAAAAAGAGCAAGCGGCGTTAAAATGGAGATTTTGCGCAAACCGCGACGGGAAAACCGCCGTCAAAACGCAAACTTTGTTTTGAAGTAGAGCGCGGCGTCCGGGCTGTAATCGGCGCGCCAATACCGCCCTTCGAGGCTTTCGACGTCGAAATCTCGGGAGAACGTCGTCCCGAGTTCGGCGGCCCAACGGAGTCCGGCTTCCGCCTTTTTCTCGACGCCGAGCGAGAGGCGAACGTCGCTCCGTTCGAGTCGGGCGTCGGTTCCCCAATCGGTTTCGAAAACGGCGTCGTTCGCGTCGAACGCAAAGCCGAGATAGCCCCAATACGTCGCGTCGGAACGGCTCCAACGTTCGATTTTGCGCGAAACCTTCGGCGCCGGGAACATCAGATCGACGACCCAAAGATCGTTCGGCTTCCAAGTCGCGCCGATAATCGGGAAAATATCGTAATCGCCGGAATTAGTGTAAGCTAACCCGAACGCCCATTTCAGCCGCTCCGAATACGTCCAAAGCCCGACGCCGGAGCCGAAAACGTTCAAGCCTTCCGAGTTGGTCGACTTTCCGTCGCCGTTCCAATTCAGTCCGAGCGCGACGTCGAACGTCCAACGCTCCGATTTCGGAATAACGTAATGAAACGTCGCGCCGGTCGAGATAATCCCGAGCGAATCGGAGCCGACCGCCCAATCGGGAACGTCGTACTGCCGCCAGCGAATACTCGGCGTCGCCAAAACGAAATGCCCCGCTTTCGGCGACGGGAAGCCGAACGTCGCGTTCGCGCCAAGCCCGACGAAGCCGAAATCGCCCGAAACGAGGTCAAAATCGACGTTGGCGCCGCGGTACATGCGCCCGATATTCGCCGTCGCCGACGAAATATTGGCGGCGAACCCCGGTTGCGGCGTCGCGTCGGCGGAGAGACTGGAGTCGAACGACCGCTCGCTCGAATCGTCGACGGCGTAAATCGGCGCGGACTCGAACGTCGGCTCCTCGAAAGTCGGCGCGGCGGACGTTTCTTCGAGCGTCGCCGGAAGGCGCAAATCCGGCGCGACTTCGGCGCTCGGGTATTCGTCGGCGGCGAAAACAGGCGACGCGAAAAACGCCGCGCTTAATAACAACGACGTAAAACGACGACGATTTTTAACGAGAAAAAGGCGGTTCGTTTGCAAGCGCTCGGCTCCTTATGTCGGGCGCGCCGCCGTCAAAACGAACTTGCGACGCGAAAACGCGGCTCCGAAAAGCGAGTCGACGTTTCCCTCGCCGCTTTGCCGTCGCCGTCTAAATTTTACCATTCCTGTCAACATTATCGGCAAAATCGGCGCAAACGTTAAATTTTTACGCGACGTTCTCCGATTTTTGGACGAATTATCGCGTCTTTCCCAAGGTCGCGCCTCCTTTTTACTTTAAATCCGTATGCCGCCCAAATTCCGTTTCGACGCGCTTTTAAAAATTAGAGAAAACGAACAAAACGCGAAAAAAGACGCTTTTCTCGCCGCGCAACGACGTTCGCAAGAAGCGTTCGACGCGCTCGAAACGCTCGAACAAGCGCTTGAAACCGAACGAAACGACTCCCGAGCTTTCCGAACCGGGGCCGCGCTCGACCCCAACGCCCTTCGCGCTCGACAAGAAACGCGGCGACGCCTCCTCGAACGACGAGACGAAGCGCGAAAAATTTACAATATTCTCGCCGAAGTAACGGAAATCAAACGCGAAGAACTCAACGAAGCGATTAAAGAAACAAAAATCTTACAAAAATTAAAGGAAAAAGACGAAGAACGCCGACTCGACGAAGAAAAAAAACGAACGCAAAAAGAACTCGACGAAGAGGCGGCGCGCCAAAAAATCTTCGAACGCCGACGGCGCGAAAACGCCAAAACGGAAAACGACGAAACGGCTTAAAACAGCCTTTTTACCGAAAACGCCGAGCGCGGCGAAATCGACTTTTCCCCCGCTCGACGTTTCAAGGTTCGTCGTTGGCTCGACGGCAATGCGAAAAACCGCTTCTTTCTCCGCTTCCGCCGTCGCTTTTCAACTCAAAACATTAATCGAATTCAATGTCGTCGAGCGTCAACTTCGAATAGTCGGTTCCGGCGCGCCCCAATTCGAGGTCTTCCAACGTCGCTTTGCGAACTTCCGGTTTGCGCGGCGCGGGTCGCGACGGCCCCTTCGCAATCCCGGCGCGTTCGAGCAACGACGACCCGAGAACGTTCGACTCCAAGTAATCGGCGGGCGTTTCGCCGGGGTTCGCGCCGTTGGCGACCGGGTCGTACTCCAACGCGTAATCGTGTTTCGCGAACGAAATCCGAGCGCCGGGGTCGACGCGACGGTCGCGCACCCGAACGCCGTCGACCGTCGTTCCGTTCGAACTTCCCATATCGACCGCGTACCAGTACCCGTGCGCCAACACGAGTCGGCAATGTTTCGACGAAACGTTCGAAAAGCGCAACACAATATCGCAACTTTCGTTTCGTCCGACGATTAACTCTTCTTTCAGCAACGGAATTTCGTCGCCGCCTTTCAGGGGTTCCAACGTCCCGAACATCGGCAAACCTCGCAAATTCAGAATATCTTGCCCGTTTTAACGTCGTTTCCGTTTCGTCGAACCAACGACGCAAACGGCTTCTTCGACGTTTCTCCTTTATTATACCGCGATTTTACCGCCTCGCCAAGTCTTTTTTCGCAAAACGTCGTTTTTTTTCGAAATTTTCGCTCGATTCGCGCTCAAAGGGCCCGTCGCGCCGACGAATCTTCTTCGCGGCGTTATTAATAAGGGCAAAATTGCGGAGGCGGCGTTTTCGGCC
>JAZQAP010000295.1:0-2832 GCA_045545275.1 Thermoguttaceae bacterium
GGGGGAACGGATAAGGACGGCTCCGGTTGAGCGGCTCCGTTTTGAAGGAGCGCGTCGGCGTCTTGCGCGGCGCCGAACGCGTCGAGGTTCGGGAGCGTCGGCAGGGGCGCGGCCTCGTCGAACGCGGCGGAAAACTCTTGAAACAACGGGTCTTGCGACAACCGCTCTATTTCGGCGGGATCGACCGTTTCCGTTGCCAAAACGTTTGGCGCGTCTGAAACGGGAGCGTCGGCGGGCGCGAACGGAATCGCCGGGCGGTCGGCGTCGGACTCGAACGTCGGCTCTTGCGGCGCGTCGTCCGGAGCGAGATCGAATTCGCCCGGAACGACGAGTTCAAAATCGGTTTCCTCTTCTTCGGCGGCGCGCGTCGGCTCTTGCGCGGCGATTTGTTTCAACGCGACGGCGGCGAAAGGCGTTTCGAACGCGTCGAACGGCGTTAGAATTGGCAAAGCAAGCAGAATAGGGGAAACGGGAAAGCGAAAACGGCGTTTCATAATGCGCTCCTTAGGCGACGCTCGTCTCGGAAATCGGACGCGAGCGCCGCGTTCCAGTCGAAGGAAAGCGATAAAAACGGGGGAGTAAAATAGTCGACGTCGCGAAAAACGCCGCTCGGAGCAAACGGTTGAAAAAAAAGCGGCGTTCGATTAACGGACGAGTCCCAAACGCGTCAATTTTTCGAGCGCTTCGTCCCGTTCGCGGCAACGTTCGAGCCCTTGCCAACTCGGGTCGCCGCATTCGAGGAAATCGGCGACGCTCGCCGGGAGCGGTTTCGTCGCGGCTAAACGGGCGATCGTCTCCTGTTCGAGGCGCGAAAGCGTTTGGGCGCCGAGGTTGTAGTCGACGAACGCGTCGTAAGCGATCGGGAAAAGGGGACGGACGATCTTTTCGCCGATCGTCGTCGCGTATTCGCGGATTTCGAGCTGCGCGTGTTTCTCCATTCGCAAACTAAGGAAATGGAAGAGGTTGTGCAGGTCGATCTTCCAATAGGCCTCCGTGTAAGTCGAAAGGGGCAAGTCCTTGCGCGCCTGTTCGCGAGCGACGCCGAGTTCGACGCGGCGTTCGTAAAGTTCGCGAGCGGAGCGTTGGAACGCCGCTTCCGAGGCGGTCAGCTCGGCGCCGATTTCCGCGTCGAAGGCGCCTTCGCTCCCTTGACGGTTCGACGTCGCTTGACGGCGCCAACCGTCCGGAGCGGTCGCGTTCGCGGAGTCGATGGCGACGGAATATCGGGTCGAATATTCGTTAACGGACGCGCTGCGGTGCCGAATCCATTGGCGCCAAACGTCCATCGGAACGCGAACTAAAATCTTAATTTCCGCCATTTCGAACGGCGTCGTGTGTCGGTGCCGCGCCAAATAGCGAATGAGTTGGCGGTCGTCCGAAACGGATCGGGTGCCGGCGCCGTAACTGACGCGGGCCGCTTGCGCGATCGCGGCGTCGTCGCCCATCGCGTCGACGAGAGCGACGAAACCGTCGTTCAAAACAGGAAATTTTTGCCAACGGAGTTCTTCAAGCGCGGCGCGGTTCGACGACATCGGGGGCCTTTCTTGGGATAAAGCGTTAAAATAAGGGGAGTGAATAAAACGGGCGAAATAGGCGGACGGCGGAGGGAACGGAAATCGCGCGGTTTCGAAACGAACGCCGTCGGGCGGTTGGGCGTCGAGGTCGGCGGCGGAATTTCGGGGAAACGGGCAAATTGGGGGAGGCGCGGCGTTATTTTTCCGGCGTTTCCGATTTCGGGGACGCGACCGAGTTTTCCGGCGCGACGTTGTTTAACGTTTCGAAAAACTTGTCGGCGGAGTAAAGCCCGCTCAACACGACCGGATTTTCCGGGTCGTCCGGCGAGAAAAACATCAGTTTCGGGACTTGCCGGGCGCCGGTCGCGTCGAGGAGTTCGTTGATCGCCAAGACGTCGGGCGTTTGCGCGTCTTGGTTCGTCCAGTCGGCGGTCATCGTAACGACGCCGCGAGCGGAGAGCGCGTCGAGCGCTTCCGGCGTATGCAGAATCGTTTTTTCAAGGAACTTGCAGTTGACGCACCAGTCGGCGGTGAAGTCGACGACGACGACCCGACCCGCCGCGAGTTCGGCGTCGAGCGTCGCGCGGTCGAAAAGGCGCCAAGGCTTCTCTTTTTCGGCGGCCAAGAGCCCGGCTTTTTCGGCGCGTTCGGCCCAACGGAGCATCTTCTTTTCGACCGCCGGACGGAGCGTCGTTTCGAACGGATTGCCCGGGAAGTCGAAGGACGCGAAGACGACGGCGGCGACGACGAGCGTCGAAACGCTCCAGGCGGTCGCCTTCTTCTTGAACGCGTCCGGACCGTATTCGAATTGGTTGCGCCCGATATTCCAACAAGCGAACCAAGTCGCGAAGAGAAGCGCGACCGTCGGAAGTTGATAGTCGAGCGGCGCCGAGTAAAGAATCCAAGCGACCGCGATCAGGAGGAAATATCCCATCGTCTTGCGGAACGTATCCATCCAAGCGCCCGGTTTCGGGAAAAATTTCAGCAGTTCCGGGAACGCGCCCGCGAGCAAAAAGGGCGACGACATCCCGACGCCGATTACTAAGTAAACGACGACGACCAAACCGATTTCGCCTTGACGCGCCGTTTCGGCCGCCCAGTCGAGCGTCGGACTCAAAAGCGGAGCGCCGCAGGGGATCGCGAGAAGGGTCGTAATGAGGCCCTTAAAGAACGCGCCGACGGAGCCTTCCTTCGACGTCAGCTCGTTCGCCTTTTGACCGCCTAAAAACGCCGGCGCTTGCAGTTCCCAAAGTCCCATCAAGCACAACGCCAACGCGAAAACGATAACGCTCATCAAGACCTGGAAAAGCGCTCGGGT
>JAZQAP010000296.1:0-2705 GCA_045545275.1 Thermoguttaceae bacterium
AGGCGTCGGAACGGTTGCGGATTTTGCCGGTTTTAACTTTAAAGCGTTGGAACCGTCGCGTTCCGTCGGGCGCGTCGAGTGCTTTAAACGGCGGCGACTTTGCCGGTTTTGACGTTTCAAACGTTGGAACCCGGCGCGTTCCGTCGGGCGTTTAAGGTTAAACGGCGATGACTTTGCCGGTTTTGACGATTTTTGACGGGAAAAACGTCGCGTCGAGCGTTCTTCGGCGCGGCGTTTCTCGATGTTGACGTTATTTTAGCGAAAATTTGACGAATAAAACGACGAAATGAGCGATTCGACGAATAAAACGAGAGAAGATTGGTACGACGAGTGCGTCGCGCTGCAGCAAGACGGCGAGTTGGCGCAAGCGGTTTCCGAGTTGAAGCGACTGATCGAAGCGCACCCGGATTACGGGCTGGCGCGGCTCGCGCTGGCGGTCTTCGCGCAGCAAAAGGGCGACGAGGAACTCGCGCTCGAATCGATGCAAAAGGCTTGCGAGCTGGAGCAAGACGACCCGTTTTACTTCACCGCTTTCAGCGCGTTGGCGATCAAATGCGGGTCGCGCGAGTTGGCCGAAGAGGCCCTTTGGAAGGCGCAAGAGGCGCGAATGGCCGCGCAAATGAAGAAAATGAGCGAGTTGCGCAAAAAAGAACTCGCCGACCGCGAAGAGCGCGACGCGCGACGAATCGCCTCCCGCAAGGAGAACGGCGTCGACGTCGACGAAGACGACGAAGCGGAAGACGCCGAAACGTCGAACTGAACCGAGTCGACGGCGCGACGAGAAAAGCGGCGCGGCAAGAGAAACGACGCGGCGGCGTTCGGCGAGTTGGCGTCGCGTTATTGGGTTTTGGAAGCGAATAAAAAGAAAGGGAAGCGAAAATGACCGCGACGCGAAAAGAGCGCGTTCTTATCGTCGACGACGAGCCCGTCAATCAAGAGCTGTTGGAAGCGTTTTTGATCGGTTGCGATTACGACTTGGACTTTGCCGCCGACGGCGCGGAAGCGTTGGAAAAGGTAAAATCGTTCGAACCGGACTTGGTGTTGCTCGATATTATGACGCCCAAACTCAGCGGTTTCGAGGTTTGCGAACAGATTAAAAGCGATCCGGAAACCGCCGGAATAATGGTGTTGATGGTAACGGCCCTTTGCGAACTCGGCGACGTCGAGCGCGCGGTGAAAGTCGGTTGCGACGACTACCTCAGCAAGCCGGTCAACAAGCCGGAGCTGTTGAAGCGCGTTGAAAATATGCTGAAATTGCGGGCCGTAACGAACGAACTCGAACGGTTGCGCCGTTATATCGACTCGATGGAAGACGCGACTTCGCCGAAACAAAACGGTTGACGACGGCGAATTTGCGGTTTGAAACGGTTTTAACGGCGTCGACGGTTCCGCAAGCGCGCCTTGAACGGCGCCGTTTCGGTTCGCCGCGTTAAAACGAACGAACGGAGCAAGACGGACGGTTGAGGTAAAAAGAACGGTTTGCGTAAAGCGCGGCGATCGGCGAAATTTTAAGGAGCGCGAACGATGAAAAAAACGAACGAAAACGCGATAACTCGGCGACAATTCGTCCAAAGCGGCGCGGCGGGGCTCGGCGCTTGGGCGGTCGTTCCTTATTTTGCGGGGGAGCGGGCGAAGACGGTCGCCGAACAGGCCCCGAGCGATCGGCTCCGCGTCGCGGCGGTTGGCGTCGGGCCGATGGGATACGGCGACCTTTGCGAATTTAACGGATTGGCCGACGTCGTCGCGATTTGCGATTTGGACGAAAAATACGGGCCGGCCCGCGTCCTCGCGAACCCGAAAATCGGGAAGAAAACCGGGGACAAGGTCGCGCCGCCGGCGACTTACTCCGATTACCGCCGCGTCCTCGACCGCTCCGACGTCGACGTCGTCGCGATCGCGACGCCCGACCATTGGCACGTCAAAATCGCGATCGAAGCGATGCAAGCCGGCAAGCACGTCTTCTGCCAAAAGCCGCTGACGCTGACGCTCGCCGAAAACCTCTTGATTCGCGACGCGCAAAAGAAATACGGGAAAGTTTTTCAAGTCGGGACGCAGCAACGGGCCCAACGCGACCAATTCTTGACCGCCGCCGCGCTGATTCGCAAGGGGCTTCTCGGCGAAATCAAGCGGACGACCTGCATTATCGACCAAGGCCGTTACTCCGGGCAAATTCCGAAATGCGACCCGCCGGCGACGCTCGATTGGGAGCGTTGGCAAGGGCAGGCGCCGGTTTTCGATTATTGTTGGGAAAATCGGGAGGAATTTTACTCGCCGGGGAACGTCGGGCAGGGGCGCGGACACCTCCTTTTCCGTTGGTGGTTCGAGTATTCCGGCGGCAAAATCACCGACTGGGGCGCGCACCACGTCGACGCGGCGCTTTGGGCGCTCGGGCGGCAAGAGATCGGCTCCGGGCCGGTTTCGATCGACGGAACCGACGCGAAATTCATTGTCGATTACGAAAACGGTTTTCCGAAACGAATCGACGTTTACAACACGCCGATTACCTTTAACGTTCGTTGCAAATTCGCCGACGGAACCGATTTCGACGTCGTTAGCGACGCGAAAGACGGGAACGGGATTCTCTTCGAGGGAACGAAGGGGCGGATTCACGTCAACCGCGCCCGAATCGCCGGAAAGATTATCGACGAGGGCGTTCGTTCGGAGCTGACCGACGAAGATTTTGTCGCGCTTTTCAACGGAAAGCC
>JAZQAP010000297.1:0-2061 GCA_045545275.1 Thermoguttaceae bacterium
TGTCGAAGCGGTTGACGATTCCGACGATCGGGATCGGCGCCGGCGTCGGCTGCGACGGGCAGGTGCTCGTTTTTCACGATCTTTTCAATTTTTCGGAAAAAGACCCGAGCGCGACGCCGAAACACGCGCGAGTTTACCGCGATCTGGGCGGGCTGATCGGCGAAGGGTTCCGCGAGTACGTCGCCGACGTGAAGGCGGAGCGTTTTCCGGGGGACGCGGAGTCGTTCGGCGCGAAAAAATAAGCGAAAAGAAACAAGAAGAGCGCGGCGTTCGGAAACGAGCGGCGCGCTTGTCGTTATTAATAAGGAAACGGCGCGTTGCGTCCGGCGTATAATATTAATTAAGGGCAAACTCGGAATAACGACCGATCGGGTTGCGAGACGCGGCGGCGCGTTAAATTGTTTCGGGAATTGAAAATCGTTTGGACTTCGAATAAAATTCGATTGCGTTTCGGGTTGAAAAATCAAACTTGAGCTGAAAATAATTTTAAAGCTCAAAATAAGACGAAGGAAAGCGGCGGCGAAACGAAGGAACGGCGTCGAGAACGAAGAAATAGGGGAATTGGGGGAAATATGCGGATTGACGAAGCGGAAATCGTTTCTTACGGCGAATCGACGAAACGCTATTTCGACTTTACCGGGCGCAATTTTTGGTTGGCGTTCGGGCCGAACGAGGCCGGAAAGTCGACTTTTTTGGAGTTTGTCCGCAATCTTCTTTTCGACGTTCCGAGCGGCGGCGGAGAACGGTTCTTTTCCGGCGTCGGCGCGACGACGTTGAGCGGAACGGCGACGTTTAAACTCGACGACGGACGCGTCGGTCGGCTCGAGCGAAGTTGGCGGCTCGGCGAAACGCGGCGAAAATCGACCTTTGCGGCGACGTTGCGCAATTCGGCGACCGGCGTCGACGCGCCGTTGGACGAAACGGCGTTTTACGGCCTCTTGAACGGCGCGAATCGGCGGTTTTTCGCGTCGTATTTCGGATTTTCGTATGACGATTTGGCGCAAGGGGAGAAACTGCTGGCGGAGAGCGGGCTTTCGGAGCTGATTTACGGGATCGGGCTCGGCGGCGCGAATTTGTTTAACGAAACGAAAAAAACGTTAAAAAAGGAAATCGAAGCGTTTTTTAACGCCGATTCGCGGGCGTCGAAACCGAAAATCAACGCGGCGGTTCGGCGTTTGGCCGAACTCGACAAGGAGCGGAAAAAGGCGGCCCCGTCGACGCGGGAATACGTCGACGCGACGAAGGAGCGGGCGACGATCGCGAAGGCGCTCGACGAGCTGCGAGCGCGGCGTCGGGAGAACGACGAAAAGCGGCTCTATTGGGAACGGTTGAAAAACGCGCGCAAACGGTTCGACGAAGCGGCCGCCGCCGAGCGCGAAGCGGCGGCGTTTTGGGCGGAGTCGAGTTTTTCGGCGGAGCGGTTGGCGGCGTTTCCGAACGGCGGCGCGGCGGAGCGGGACGCTCTCGCGGAGACGAACGAACGTTTGCAAACCGAATTAGGCGAATTGAACGAAACCTTGGACGCGACGCAAGCGCGCTTGGAACGGATCGAGTTGCGCCCGGCGTTCGTCGCGGAAAAAGGGGGGATTCAGCGGGCGTTCCGGCGAGTCGAGGAAATCGCGCGGGAGCGGGACGCGACGCCGCTCGACGAAGCGCGACTTCGGCGCGAAGCGGAGACGTTGGAGCGTCGGGCGGCGGAGGCGGGCGTCGAGCCGGAACGACTTTGGAACGACGCGGCGACGGGGAATTTCGCGGCGGAAAACGCGCTCGAACGAGCCCGACGAGGCGCCGAAGAGGAGCGAAAAATCGCCGAGGAAGCGCGAACGGCGGCGAAGTTGCGTCGCGGCCGACTCGGCGAACTCGCCGCGCTCGACCGAGAAGCGCGACGGGCGGAAGCGGAGCGCGTCGAGGAGTTTGGCGAAGGGAACCGAAGCGCCGACGTCGCCGATTATCGCCGCGTCGAGGGGGCGTTTGGGACGTTGCGCGCCGCCGTCGAGCGATTGGCGAAAGACGCGACGGCGCTCGACGCGGCGCGTCGCGAAGAAGCGGAAACGGCGCGGC
>JAZQAP010000298.1:0-4484 GCA_045545275.1 Thermoguttaceae bacterium
GCGGCGTTTCCGGCGACATGCGCGACATTTCCGAAGCGCGTTCGCAAGGGAACGAACAAGCGGCGGTCGCGTTCGACGTGTTCGTCGGCGATATTCGGCGTTACCTCGGCGCGTCGTTGGTCGAACTCGGCGGTTCGGACGTTATCGTCTTTACCGGCGGGATCGGCGAACACCGAACGGAAATCCGAGAAGCCGTCGTTAGCGGGCTCGAAGATTTGGGGATCGTTCTCGACCGCGACGCGAACGCGGCGGCGCTCGGCGTCGAAGCGAAGATTAGCGCGCCGTCGAGCCGCGTCGAAATTTGGGTCGTTCCGACGAACGAAGAGATTATCGTCGGGCGGCAAACGAAAGCGCTCCTCGAAGAGCGCGGCGCTTGATTGGCAACGATTTAGGGGCGAAGAATGTTTATTGCGAAGGTGGTCGGTTCCGTCGTCGCGACGCAGAAAACGGAGTCGATGCGCGGTTCGAAACTGCTGATGATCGAGCCTTACGTGATCGACCCGAAAACGCGCGACCGGTTAATAACGACGAGCCGTTCCTTGATCGCCGTCGACGTCGTCGGCGCCGGGCAAGGGCAGTACGTTCTCGTCGTGCAGGGGTCGAGCGCGCGGATGACGCCGGAAACGAAGCCGCTTCCGGTCGACTGCACGATTATCGGCGTCGTCGACACGGCGACGGTCGGGAAAACGTCCTTGCCGCTCGAATGAACGGCGTTCGACGCGAAATTTGCGGGAATAAGAGAATATTTAACGATTTTGACGGGGCGTTTAAGCGCGATTACCGTTAAAATCGACCAAAATAAAAGATAATTAGCGGGAACGACGATGCGACGACGACGGACGAACCGTTCGGAAGCGGAGAGCGAAGCCAAGCGGCGCGCTCGACGGCGCTTCGAGTCGGAGCGAAAGCGTTCCTTTCATCAAGGGAGCGATAATAAAATGGCGGAAATTAACGAATCGCTTGTTCGCAGCGTCTTGCAAGAAGTGTTGTCGCGTTTGGGCGACTCGGCGTCGGCGGCGAGCGCGGTCGGCGGCTCGGCTCCGAAAAGCTACGCGGGACGTTACGGCGTCTTCGACGACCCGAACGAAGCGGTCGAAGCGGCTCGCCAAGCGTTCGAAGAACTGTCGAAACGGACGCGCGCCGAACGCAAAAAGATGATCGACAAAATCCGTCGCATTTGCATCGAACAAAGCGTCGAGCTCGGCACAATGGAAATGGAAGAGACGAAAATCGGGCGTCTCGAACACAAAATCGACAAACTCCTCAACGTCGGTTACAACGCGCAAGGCGTCGAAGCGTTGTCGGCGGAAGTCTTTAGCGGCGACTACGGCCTTACCGTCATCGAACACGCGCCGTTCGGCGTTATCGGCGCCGTTACGCCGGTTACGCACTCCCTTCCGACGATCGCGAACAACTCGATCAACATGATCGCCGCCGGAAACGCGGTTGTTTTCAACCCGCACCCGAGCGGGCGCAAGGTCGCGATCGAAGGCGTTCGCCGCTTCAACCAAGCGATTTACGCCGAACACGGAATCGACAACCTGATGGCCGCGATCGCGAACCCGACGCTCGAATCCGCCGACGTTATTTTTAAGCACCCGAAAATTAACCTCCTCGTCGTTACCGGGGGCGCCGGCGTCGCGAAAGCCGCGATGTCGCAAACGAAGCGCGCCATCGTCGCCGGGCCGGGGAACCCGCCGGTCGTCGTCGACGAAACGGCCGACCTCGACCGCGCGGCCCGTTCGATCATTTTGGGCGGCGCTTACGACAACAACCTCCTTTGCTTGGCGGAAAAAGAAGTTTTCGTCGTCGATTCCGTCTTCGACAAGATGATGGACGCGATGGAACGCGCGGGCGCCGTCCGCTTGAACGCCGTCGAAACCGACGCGATGACCCGTCGCGGAATCGTTCAAGTCGGCGAAGGCGCCGCGAAACACGACGCGCCGAGTCGCGAATTCCTCGGGAAAGACGCCGCCGTTTTGGCCGCCGGTATCGGCAAGAGCGTTTCGAACGACGTTCCGATGTTGTTCGGCGAAACCGATTACTCGAACCCGTTCGTTCCGGTCGAGCAAATGATGCCGTTCCTGCCGTTCGTCCGTTGCCGCAACGTCGACGAAGCGATCGAACGCGCTTACGAATCGGAACACGGCTTCCGCCACACCGCGATTATTCACTCGAACAACGTCGTTAATATGACGAAGATGGGCAAGTTGCTCGACACGACGATTTTCGTCAAGAACGGCCCGAGCACCGCCGGAAACGGCGGCGGCGGCGAAGGTTACGGTTCCTACTCGATCGCGGGTCCGACCGGCGAAGGGATTACGCGTCCGCTGACGTTTACCCGCAGCCGTCGTTGCGCGTTGGTCGAAAGCCTGCACGTTTTGGGCAAATAAGGTAAAATTTTAGGGTAAAACGGAGCGCTTCCGACGGTCGCGCTCCATTTTGCGACTTGCCGCGCGTCGTTGGAAACGGCGGGGCGCGGATTTAGCGCTCGAACGAGCGTTTTTAGGGATTAACGAGGAAAAGCGTCGCGACGATGACGATCGAAACCTTTGACTGGAGCGACTTTTGGGCGTCGACTTGGAGCGCGAGTTGGTGCGAAATCGGCGCGCTCGTCGCCTTGGCGTTCCTTTGGCGGCGCTTGCGAACCGGTAAACTCGGCGCCGACGCAAAAAACGACGTTCGCGCGTTTTTTCTTTTGGCGGCGGCGTTCGCGTTGACGACGTTAAGCAAATTATTCAACGATTTAGACGTCGTCGCGTTGGGCTGGGCGGCTTTAACGCTGGGGACGGCGTTCGATTGTTGGAAAGCGCGTTCGCGGCGCCGTCGGGAGTCGCAAGCCGCCGAATTGAAGCGACGCAAAGCGGAAGCCGCGCGCCGACGAGAATTTTGGGGCGGAAGCGATTCGAGCGACGTAAGTTCGCGACGGCGGCGACATTCTCGGCGTTCCGGTCGCGGCGAAAGCGAACGGTCGAGTTCGGAGCGTTCGCGCCGTTCCGGAAGTTCGCGAAGTCGTCGCGACGGCGATTCGAGTTCCCCAAGCGACGGGAGGAGCGGCGAATGAACCGGGCGAGAATTATCGGTTACGCGACGTCGGTAATGAAACATCGATCGCTTACCGGCGCTAAAATGTTGCTCGCCGTTCCGGTAACGACCGACGGCGAACGTCCGGACGGCGAACCTTCGATCGTTTTCGACGCGCTCGGCGCCGGAATCGGCGATTTGGTCTTAATTACGAGCGACGGTTCGTACACCGGCGGCGAAATTATCGGAACGAGAATCACTCCGGCGCGTTGGGGCGTCGTCGGGATTATCGATTCGGCGAAAAAAGAAGAGGAAGTCGATTGACAATGGGCGGTTTAGGTTGGAATTTGGACGAACTGGTCGGCAAGGTGATGGCCGACTTGCGGGGCGACCGCGCCGCCGATTCCGCCGCTCGTTTAAGCGCCGCGTTGTCGAACGATTTTAAAGCCGTTCAAACGTCGCGGGCGGAGACCAAAAAAAACGAAGATAGCGAAAAGAAAACGGAGAACGCGTCTTGCGGTTGCGACGAGCGTTCGTCCGCCGCGTCGACTTCGGACGCTTCCGCTTTTTACGTCGTCGAAAAGTTGCTTGTCGCGGAGACGGTTCGCCGTTTGGCCGCGTCGACGAGCGAGAAACGTTGGCTTGTTCGCCCGAATTTTATCGCGACCCCGTCGGCGAAAGACGAGTTGCGCAAACTCGGCGTCGAGTTGATTGTCGACGGCGCCGCGGCGGACGGCGCGAACGAACCGAATCAAGCGCCGGCGCGTTCCCAAACGCCGCGCGTTACTTACTCCGCGTCGAACGTTTTCGACGACGAGCCGATTCGCCCGGTCGCGACGCGATTTTCGTCGGAAAAGAACGCGGCGACGTCGGCGAACGTTTCGGGACGGCTCTTTTGGGCGATTCACGTCGCGGAGGGCGAGCGTTTTCCGGCGTTTGTCGAAAATTGCCCGATTCGAGAAGCGGCGTTCGCGCAGTCGCGCTTGTCCTGTTTGAAGGAAACGACGAAGCGAATCGCGGCGGAAATTGCGCAAAATAGCGAAACGCGAGCGATTATAACGACGAAAAACGCGGCGATCGCGTCGATTTGGGCGAATCGGCTTTCCGGCGTCCGCGCCGTCGTCGCGTTTTCGACGGAACAAGCGAAGCGCGACCTCGAAGCGACGAACGCCAACGTGTTGATCGTCGACCCGAGCGACGTCGGCGCGTTCCCGTTCCGGCAAATCGTCGAGTTCTTCGCGACGCGACCGTCGAAACGTTGAACGGCGGCGACGCAACAACTGACGAAAAAGCGAATTAAGTAAAATAGCGAGTCGAGGCGAAGGAGGAAAAATGCGAGTCGCGCAAGTCGTCGGCAAAGTCGTTTTGAGCCGCGTTCACCCGCTGTTGATCGGTTCGCAGTTTAAAATCGTCGTTCCGTTGACGTTTAACGATTTGGCGACGCCGGATCCGGTCGAAGC
>JAZQAP010000299.1:0-5466 GCA_045545275.1 Thermoguttaceae bacterium
CCTTCCCTCTCCGACGCGGCGTCTTCGTTCGCCGTCGTTTCCGTTTCGCCGTCTTCGTCTTGCGTTTCTTTCGCGCTTCGCGCCTCTTCGCCAACCGAAGTTTTCGACGCGTTTTGCGCATTTTGTTTATTTTGCGTTTCTTCTTTACTTTGCGTCTCTTCTTCAACTCGCCCGTTCGACGCGCTTTGCGCCGCCTCGACCAAAATCATTCCGCCGCACTTCGGACAAGCGACGATTTGCCCGACCAATTCCGGATCGGTTACCGCAAATACCGATTCGCAAGAGGGACAGCTAACTTGAAACAGCGATTCGCTCATCGTTCTCTTTGCCTATTTTATCCGATCGTCAAAGTCGTTCTTCGCGTCGAACGTTCGGCGCGCCTTGGAGCGAAAAAAAGAAGAAATCGCTCGCAAAACGACGGGTTTTTTCGAAAAACGCGTTCGCGCCGCTCGACAAAACGGCCGCGACGTTTATATTAATATTAATGACGTTATTATTATCGGCAAGACCGCCCGCAAAATGAACGCGTTCCGACGACGGCGCTCCGATTTATTCCCTTTCGTCGCCGTCGACCTCCTTATTCCAAAACGCGGACGGTTCGCGAACGCCGCCTTGCCAACGCATTTTACTTAATCAAAAAAAGCGAAAAATGAGTCAAAATCCGCTCAACCTCCCTTGGATCGACGCCCGTCAAAACGACGTTCAAGAAAAAATCGACGCGTTGCGTCAAAAATTGAGCGTTAAAGGCAATATCGTTAGCGAAGAAGGAAAACGTCGCACGATCGAGATTTTCGGCGAACCGTTGACGCCCGCCGAGGTCGCCGAAACGATTTGCCGCGACGTCGCCGAAAAAGGGCTCCCGGCGCTCCTCGATTACTCGAAACGGATCGACCGCGCCGACTTAACCGCCGACCAACTCCGCGTTCCGCAAGCGGAACTCGACGCCGCGCTCGACAAGGTCGAGCCGGAATTTTTGCGCTCCGTCGACCGAATCGCGGAAAATATCGCCGTTTTCCAACGTTCGATTTTGCGCCGCGACGTCCGAATCGAGCGGCCCGGCGGTTGGCTCGGTCAGCGTTACCGACCGTTGCGTCGCGTCGGCTGTTGCGTCCCGGGCGGCGCGGCGGCCTATCCGTCGTCGGTCTTGATGACGGTCGTTCCGGCGCAGGTCGCGGGCGTCAAGGAGATCGCGGTAATGGCGCCGCCGACGCCGAACGGTTCTTACAACCCTTACCTTTTGGCGACTTGCGCTCGTCTCGGCGTTAAGGAAGTTTACCGAATGGGGGGCGCGCAGGGCGTCGCGGCGTTCGCGTTCGGGGTCGACGGAATCCCGCGAGTCGACAAAATCGTCGGGCCGGGAAATCTCTTCGTCGCTCTCGCCAAGCGGACGGTTTACGGCGCCGTCGACATTGATTCGATCGCCGGGCCGAGCGAAGTCGTCGTTATCGTCGACGAGACGACCCGCGCCGATTACACCGCTTACGACGTCCTTGCGCAAGCGGAACACGCGCCGGGTTCGAGCGTCCTGATCGGTTGGGACGAAAAAACGCTCCGCGACGCGGTCGCCGAGATCGACGCGACGCTCGCTCGGGTCGAACGGGGCGCGCTCGCTCGTCAAGCGCTCGAAAACTTCGGCGCCGTCATTTTGACCCGCGACGCGGACGAGGCTTGCCGCGTTACGAACGAAATCGCGCCGGAACACCTGCACATCGCGACGCGAAACGCCGAGGAACTCGCCGAAAAAATCCCCTGCGCGGGCGCGATCTTCCTCGGCAACTACACGCCGGTCGCGCTCGGCGACTACGCCGCCGGGCCGTCGCACGTCCTTCCGACAAGCGGTTCGGCGCGCTTCGCCAGCGGGTTGTCTTGCAACGACTTCGTTCGCGGGAACAGCCTCCTTTGCTTCGACCAAGCCGGGCTCGAAAACCTCGCCGACGACGTTTACCGCGTCGCGACGGTCGAAGGTTTGACCGCTCACCGCGGCAGCGTCGAAATTCGCCGCCCGAAAAAATAACGACGCGACGGTCGAAGGCTTGACCGCTCGCCCCGGAAGCGTCGAAATTCGACGCCCCAAAAATAACGCCGCCCAAACGACGGCGACGTTAAAATAAAGAAACGCGGCGAGTCGGCGTTCTTCGCGCCGTTCGTCGAAAAGCGTCGCGGCCGTCCCGCCGCGACGTTTCGCCATTTTCCCCATTTCCCGTATTTTACCGCCGTTTTGCGCTCCGACGTCGGCGACGTTCGAGCGTCGGCGTTGTTTTGCCGCGACGGCGGCCCCGGACGCTCCGTTAGGTTCGGTTCGCCCGTTTGCCGTCGCGATTTTCCCCCTTTATTAATAAGGAATCCTCACGATGACGTTGTTCAACGCGTTTGCGAAAACCGTTTCGGCGTTCGCGCTCGGCGGCGTTCTCTTCGGCGCCTCCGCTTCCGTTCTCGCGCACGACCTTTACGTTCCGAAAAACGAAAACGAGTCTTACGGTTATAACGATTCTCCGAAGCAATGGTGGAGCGAATACCGCGTTCACGACCCGAAACGCCCGCTCCCGAAACGCCTCAACCTCGACCCGCCGACCTACTTCGCGCCCGCTCCGGCCGACGCTAAAGTCCTCTTCGACGGAACGAACCTCGACGCTTGGCAACCGACGCAATGGAAGCTCGTCGACGGCGCCGTCGAATGCGTTTCCGGTCGCCTCGCGACGAAAGAAAAGTTCGGCGCGTTCCAGCTTCACCTCGAATGGAAGTGCCCGGCGAACTTCGAAGGAAACTGGGGCGACCAAGGGAACAACGGCGTCATCCTCCAAGGCGCCTACGAAATCCAAGTGTTCGACTCGCACAAAGTGAACAACTACCCGGACGGTTCCTGCGGTTCGGTTTACGGTCAAACGCCGCCGCTCGTCAACGCTTGCGTTCCGGCCGGCAACTGGCAAACCTACGACATTTTCTTCACCCCGGCGAAATTCGACGAAGCCGGCGAAGTCGTTGAAAATCCGCGCGTTACGATTATTCAAAACGGCGTGTTGGTTCAAAACAACCAAGAGATTTACGGCTCGACGTCGCACTTCAACCTGCCGGGCAAACACCCGAAAGAAAAGGCCCCGATCGCGTTCAGCGGACACGGTTGCCCGGTGCAATTCCGCAACGTTTGGATTCGCCCGCTCGACTGATTTCGTTCGTTCGAGCGTCGCCGTCCCCGCCGCAACTTTCGACGATTTAACGTTTTACCAACGTTAACCGTCGAAACGCGGCGAAGCGAAACGCGTCTTTAAAACGCTCGAAATCAAATAAAAACGACGCCGGTTTTCGTTCTTTCGAACCGAAAACCGGCGTCGCTTGTTTTAGCGTAAATCCTTCAAACGACGTTACTTCGACGCGCCGCCGAGGAAACCGCGTCGCCGCGCCTTCTCGTAAGCGCCGATCAAATGAAAGACGCCGCAACTCGAAATTTGGTCGAAATCGGGCGTTTCGAGCGCTTCTCGAAGAACGCGCTCCGCCTCGGCGTTAAACGACGTCGCGTTCGCCGAATCGACCGCCTGCGTCAGCGCGAGTTCGCCGCAAGCCCGGGGCGCGTACCAAGTCTTCCGGTATTCGCCGACGAGACCGCCCGCTTCCCGCCAACTCGGCGCGAGTTCCGTTAAATCGCGACTTTTCAACGTTTGCAACGCGCCGTTCTGCCGTTTCGCCGCCAATTTCGCGACGAAATCGGTCGTTTCGGCGAGCGTCTTTTTCAGCGCCGCGTCCGGTTCGAGCCGCCAAAGAACGTCGAGCGATTCCTGCATTTGCAGCAGCGCGTAAGTCACGACCGCGTTCTGCAACTCGACGTTTTCCCGAATACGCGCCGACTGCGCGACCGTCTCCGGCGCCCAACGCCGCCAAAGCGTCCAATATTCGTCCGCTTTTCCGTCGTTCCCGGAGCGTTTCGCGACGTCCCAAGCGACCGCGTACAGCGCCGTCAGCCGCGCCGCCTCGTGATCGTCGACGTTCGCCATTCGGCAAATCCCGCGACGGCAACGGGTTCCGTCGGAGCAAAGGAAGTCGAAATCGTTCTCCGGAACGACGTTTCGAGTCATTCGGTCGGCGATCGCGAACAAGATTTTCGCGGCGCGTTCCTTCGTTTCGTCGTCGGAGAGGGGGGAACGCCAATATTCCCAAACCGCCAGCGCGAGGTGCGTTACTTGGTCGCGCGAACTGTTGATATAACAAGATTTCGGCGCTTTCGGACTGACGCCGCGAGCGACGAACCCGGGCGAGCCGGAAACGGTCGTCAACAGTTCGAGCCCTTCGAAGACGTCGCGCGCTTTCGCTTTAAGCGTTTCGTCGCCGGTGTTGGCGAAGCGGTCGACGAGCGCCGTCAGCATCACGCCGCCGGAAATCGCGCAGTCTTCCATCGCCGTCCCGTACCCGCATTCGTTCGGGTAAAGGCGCGCGACTTCGTCTTCGGTCGGCAGACAGTCGAGCGTTTTCCCGACTTCGCGACTTTCGATAAAGTCGTAAAACAGCTTAGTTTGCGGCGAATAAAAATTGCGCCAAGCGACGGCCCAAGCGCGGTCGACTTGCGTCGCGAGCTTGCGTTCCTCGACCAGGTTCATCAGCGACAAGTCGTCGACAAGCGGGAAATCGATCCCTTCGCTCCACATCCGTTTCACTTCCTCCGGATCGTTCGTTCCGAAGCAGTTGATTCGGACGCCGGCCGCCTTGAGCCGCGCCAAATCTTCTTGCGTGTAAACGCCCTTCACCAGTTGGACGAACTCCGTTTTCAGCTCGAGCGTCAAGTCGACGTAAGCCTTCGAGTCCTTCCCTTGCCGCGTCATATTGCAGGTCAAAATATCCGGTTCGACCGCCCGCGCCGCCAAGATGTTTTCTTTCGTCGTCGCCAAAAACGCCCTATCGAGCCGCTTTTGCTCGACGATCACCGCGACGACCTTCGCGACCGCCTCGACCGGCCCGTAATAATGCACGTTAATCCAAGTGTCGCGCGGCATAACGGCCAACGCTTCCTCGAACGTCGGAACGGTCGCGCCCTTAAACGCTTCGCCGAACTTGATTCCGGCGTCGAAACTCTTGATTTCGGCGAGCGTAAGTTCCGCGACTTTTCCCTTTCCGGTCGTCGTTCGGTTCACCGTCGCGTCGTGCATAACGATTAAGGCCCCGTCCTTCGAAACGCGCACGTCCAGCTCGATCTGTCCCGCGCCCGCCTCCGCCGCCATTTTGAACGCTTCAAGGGTGTTTTCCGGCCCGTTCCGCATCGTCCCGCGATGCGCGCAAAGCCCGCGACTCGGCGTTTTAAGAAGCGGCGTCGAGTCCCCGCGCTCGGCCCGAACCGCGCCGACGCCCAGCGTCGCGGTCAAGAGCGCCGCCAACGCCAACGTCAACGTTCGCAACGTTTTCATTTTCATTTTCCTCCCGATAATTCCGTTTTTTTTCGATCTTCCGACTTTTTTCGTCGCGTCGCCGACGTTCGACGGCGCG
>JAZQAP010000300.1:0-13571 GCA_045545275.1 Thermoguttaceae bacterium
TTCCCGAACGGTTCGTCGTCGCAAGTAATTGCGACGTTCGCGCCGCACCACGGCTACCCGCACGGAGCGATCGGCGTCGTCGACCGGAGCGCCCGAATCGAAGCGCCCGCCGGAGAGGGCTTCGTTTATTGGACGAAGGAGTTCCCGGTCGTCGAAGATATTTCCCGCGAATACGCTTACCGCGACCCGTTCCCGCTCGACGAGACCCGGGCGCTTTGCTCGTTCGGCGACGCGACGTCCGTCTTGGGCGCCGACGCCGACGGCAAGCTCGAGCGGTACCGAATTTGGCTCCTCGACTGCGACGGCGAAAAGCGGCTCCTTTGGGAAGAGCCGGAACTCGGCTGTTTTTGCCCGATAGCGCTCGTCGAAACGCCGACGCCGCGGACGCCCGCGTCCCGCGTCGTCGGCCCGGAAACGAAGGTCAAATTGCGTCCGAACCTCGCCGCGAACGAAGTCGCCCCGGCGCCGCGCCGCGCCGACGGAGTCGAAGCGCAAGGTTCGACCGTCGCGGCGTTTAAGGCGGCGCTTGTCGACGATTGGGGAATTCCGGAACGAACGAATCTTCTCGACGGCGACCCGGCGGGGCAAGTCGTTTTGGCGGACGTTTACGAAGGGCTTCAACCTTATGTGAAGCGCGGCGAAGTGAAGTCGCTTCGCATTATGGAGCAAATCCGCAAAACGGAGGAACTCCGCGACCGCGCGTTCGACCAATCGCCGTCGATGGGCGTCGCGACCTATTACGCCAAGCGGTGTTGGGGCGAAGTTCCGGTCGAGGAGGACGGGAGCGCGAACTTTTACGTTCCGGCTCTTCGCGAAATTTATTTCCAAGCGTTGGACGCGCAAGGTCGCGAAATCCAGCGAATGACGAGCGCGGTTCAGTTCATGCCGGGCGAGTCGATCGGTTGCGTCGGCTGTCACGAAGACCGCGACTCGATTCCGGCGACGGCGCTCGAAGTCGGTCGCCGACCGAAAGCGGCGGAGCGCGCCCCGAGCGTTCCGGTTTTGCCCGCGTATCTTTACGAAGCGCAAAAAACGCGAATCGAAACCGGCGGCAACGCGACGCTTGACGCCGGCGTCGTCGACTATCCGAGTTTGGTGCAACCGGTGTTGGACCGTTACTGCGTCCGCTGTCACGAGGGCGCGGACCCGGCGGGCGGTTGCGATTTGAGCGGCGACGCGACCCGATTTTTCAGCGCGTCTTACGATTCGCTGACGTGCCGAAGCCGGTCGTATCGCCAAGCGGATATGTTCGACGGTTCGCTTCCGCCGGACCAAGTCGCGCTCGGGAAGCCGTTGGTTCAGTTCTATTGGCTCCTTTACACGACGTCCGGCGTTTGCGTTCCGTATACGTCCGGGGCCCTCGCGAGCCGTTTGCCCGATTACTTCAAGCCGGAGCATTGCGAAACGGAAGTCGACGCCGAGTCGCTAGCGCGAATTAACTTTTGGCTCGACTCGAACGCAATTTATCACGGGACTTACGCCCACGCTCGCCCGAAATCCGCCGGACGTCGCGACCGTTGGGCTCCGCTCGACGGTTCGGGCCGCGCCGATTGGTTCGAAAAGGAGTTGAAGCCGATTTACGACGCGAAGTGCGCGAGCTGTCATCAAAACCTCCTCGGCGGAAACCGCGATTTGCCGGGCGTTCACGATACGACGAATATCGACTGGACGGGCCGTTTCGGTTGGATTAACTTGACGCGACCGGAAAACAGTCCGCTCTTGACGGCGCACCTGCCGAAAGAGGCGGGCGGTCGCGGCCTCTCGACCGAGCCGACCGTCGACGGCGCGTCGCCGAAATACGTCTTCGAGTCGAAAGCCGACCCGACTTGGCAAACGCTTTTGAAGGCGATAAAACGCGGTCAAGCGGACGCCGAAACGCGACCCGAAGCCGACCGACCCGGTTTCCAAGGCGCGCGTCCGGAACCGTAATCGCCGAGGCGCGAGTTTTTAGAACCTTTAAATAAAATGATCGAAGGTATCGCGTTCGGGAACCGCCGGTTCTTTAAAAAATGGACGGTCGGTGTTCGTATAGAAGAAAGATGTTGTAAACATTAATGTCAAAAGATTTAAGTTAAGGTTTGATGGTGAATCGCGCTTGCGAAGGCGACGAAACGCGTTAAACAGTTCGCGACGTCGGCGTAAAAAGTTATTCCGAGAGTTTACGGTAAAAAAAGATGCGTGGTTACAACGAAGTCGAACGTTTCTTGCGAAGCGTTAAGGACTTACGACGTATCGCAACGCATTGCGCTATGCTTTGCGTTATACTTGATTTTTGTTTAATCGTTAGCCTTAATAAGGAAGGAAGTTAAAATGACTCCCCAAAACTGTTTTTCTTATAAAATGAGTTCGGAAGGGGTTACGATACTCCGTTTTTATGGTTCTGAAACGGAAGTTGTGGCGCCGGCGACTATCGACGGACAGCCAGTGGTTGCGATTGCCGCGAATGCGTTTTGCAATTGTTGCCAAGTAACTAAAATCACGCTTGGCGACGGTTTGCAAAGCGTTGGTGACGGCGCGTTTAAGTATTGCAGTCGTTTAAAGGAACTCGCGCTTCCCGACGGCTTGCTGAGCGTCGGAAAGAATGCGTTTGTCGGTTGTTTCGACTTAAAAGAACTGCTCTTTCCTGCGAGCTTACAACGTCTTGGCGACAACGAGTTTCCAAACGGTTTGCGCCGCGTGTCTGGGAGCGCGCTTAACGGCGGCGATAATAGAGAAGAACTTGCGCTACTTGCTGGTTTACCGGACAAATTTTCTTACGAATTGCGTGAGGACGGCGTTACGATTATCGGTTTTTGGGGGGCTGGCGAGGAAGTTGCGGTTCCGGCGGAAATCGATGGATGCCCGGTTGTCGCGATCGGGCCTAAGGCGTTTCACGGTAATGAGTCGTTAAAGAAAATCTTGTTTTCCGCCGGTTTGCAAAGAGTGGGCGTCGATGCGTTTACGAATTGCGAAAACTTGACGGAAGTCTTATTTTCCGCCGGTTTGCAAAGCGTGGGCGACAATGCGTTTGCAAGTTGCGAAAACTTGACGAAAGTTTCATTCCCCGAAGGTTTGCAAAGTATTGGCGACAATGCGTTTGCAAGTTGCGTGAACTTGACGAAAGTTTCGCTTCCCGAGGGTTTGAAAAGCATTGGCAATAGAGCGTTTGCGGATTGTGAAAGCTTGACGAAAGTTTTGTTGCCTGAAAGTTTGGAAAGTATTGGCGATAGAGCGTTTGCGGGGTGTGGGTTGACGGAAATCGCCTTTCCGGAAGGTATGCAAAGCGTTGGTGAAGACTTGTGCGCTTCCTTAAAGAAAGTTTCGATTGCCGGTTTTCAAAACGTTGGCGACGACGCCTGGAATAAAGCTTTGCAATCTTGTCGGTTACAAGAGATTGTTTTGCCCGATAGTTGGCAAAGTTACGCTGGCGCGATATTGATGGGAAGTTATTTGACATTGATAAATGTTTCGCCGAATAATCCCAATATTCGCGCGATCGACGGCGTTCTTTTTAGCGCGGACGGTAAGACGCTTCTTAGATATCCTTGCGGCAGAGAGGGGAGCTATGTTATCCCAGACGGGGTGGAAGGGGTCGCCGTTTCCGCTTTCAAGGGAGGGTGGTTGCAGGAACTGGTGATCCCGGCCAGTTTGCAAATTAACGACGCCGATACGTTTCGCCATCTCTCCTTAAAAAAGATTACGCTCTCCGACGCTTGGCAATACGACGAAAACTTTTTGAATTTTGCGAGATTAACGGAGATTAATGTTTCGCCGGCTAATCCAAACGTTAGCTCGGACGACGGCGTTCTTTTTAGCGCGGATGGTAAGACTCTTCTT
This sequence comes from Thermoguttaceae bacterium, assembly GCA_045545275.1. Lineage (GTDB taxonomy): Bacteria > Planctomycetota > Planctomycetia > Pirellulales > Thermoguttaceae > RUG369. The sequence continues at coordinate 3,817 of JAZQAP010000300.1, forward strand.
AAATATCCTTGTAGCAGAGAGGAACTTTATGTCGTACCGAACGGAGTGCGACATATTGGCGATAACGCGTTTGCTTGCGGTTGCTTGAATAGCGTCGTATTTCCGCGAGGATTACAAAGCATTGGTAACGGTGCGTTTAGGGAATGTGGAAAATTGTGGAAGGTCTCGTTCTCCGAAGGTTTACAAAGCATTGGAAACGGTGCGTTTAAGAATTGTGGAGAATTAAGGAATATCGCGTTCCTAAAAGGCTTGCAAAGCATTGGCGACGAAGCCTTTTCGAGTTGTACAAATTTGATTTCGGTCTCGTTGCCCGAAGGCTTGCAAAGCATTGGTAGCAGGGCGTTTGCGTCGTGCTATGCGCGTGAAGTAACGGGCTCTTACGATTATTTCGATTATTCCCAGTGTGATCCGGATTATCCGTCCACTTACCCGCCGGATTATCCAACCATAGCGTATACGTATTCTTATCGGGGGTTACAGGGAATCAAGTTGCCCGATAGTTTGCAAAGTATTGGCGAATATGCGTTTGCTTACTGCCGTTTATTGAAACCGTTTAAGATTCCGGAAAATGTTCGCGAAATCGGAGAAAACCTTTTTTATGAATGCTGTTCAGAGAATGATGATTAACACTTGCAGCCGTCGGTTACGACGCAGAGGGGGGGGACATGAAAACGAAATTTGCTTCGAAACGTGGTAAATTTTGCCGTTTAACGTTTTACAAGTGATTGCGACGATTTGCTAGGAGGGATATAAGTGTTGGGGTAATAAGAATTTGTGTTTTTTGCTGTTCGCCCTCCGAAGCTAAAGCGGAAGTCAAAGAAATCGGTAAAACGACAAGCGCGTCTCTTGAATTGGGGACGCGCTTTTTGTATAATAAAACGCAAAGTCGGGCGACGCGGGCCGTCCGTCGTCGTTAAACGAAGTTTTCCCGAAGTTTTTGGAGTTTTCGCAATGCAAACGAACGAACCTTCCGCCGTTAACCTCGTCGACTCCGACCTTTCCATCGTTGAACGCGTCGCCGAGACCGGCGAACCTACCGTCGTCGACGCGGCGTCGCGACCGAAAAATCGCCGCCGTCTTATTTTCCTTCTCGTCTTTCTTCTCGCGCTGTTGGCCGTTTTGGGCGAGGAAGCGGCGCGTCGGGCCGCGTCGGTCAAAACGACCGGCGAAGAGGGCGCCTTTTCTTACGAGACGGTCGGATTTAGCGCGACGATTACCGGTTTGCTCGACAAAACCGCGACGGAAGCGGTCGTTCCGGAGAAAATCGGCGGACGTTCGGTAACGAAGATCGGCGCCGCCGCGTTTGCCGACTGCGCTTCGTTGACGAAAATCGAGTTGCCGCAAGGAGTTCGCGAAATTGGTTCGAACGCTTTCGACGGTTGCTCCGCGTTGACGACGATAACGCTTCCGGCGAGTCTCGAAACGCTCCGCGCGGCGTTCGACGGTTGCTCGGCGTTGGCGGAAATCGCCGTCGCGCCGGGGAATAAGAATTACCGTTCGACCGACGGCGTCCTTTTTAGCGCGGACGGCGGAACGCTTTTGCTTTACCCGACGGCGAAAGCGGCGGCGGAGTACGTGGTTCCGGACGGGACGGAAAAGATCGCGGCGTCGGCCTTCCGCGAAGGCGCGTCGTTGACGGCGATTACGTTCCCGGCGAGCGTTCGCGAACTCGGCGGCGAAGCGTTTTTCGGTTGCGTCGCGCTCCGTTCGGTCGCGCTTCCGGACGCCGTCGAAACGATTCCGGCGTCGGCGTTTTTAGGGTGCGCCGCGCTTTCGGAAGTGAAGTTTCCGAAACAACTTAAAGCGATCGCGCCGCACGCGTTCATCGGTTGCGAGAGCTTAACGACCGTCGCGTTCCCGGACGGTTTGACGCTGATCGGCGACGACGCGTTCGAGGACTGCGTTTCGTTGGAATCGGTTTCTTTCCCGAGCGGTTTGAAGGTTGTCGAACCGGGCGCGTTCGGCGGTTGCGTTGCGTTAACGAGCGTCGCGTTTCGAGACGGTTTAACGACAATCGGCGACGAAGCGTTTGCCGGTTGCGCGTCGTTGACGGACGTCGATATTCCGGCGAGCGTCGAGGAAATCGGACGCCGTTCGTTCGCGAAAAACGCCGATTTGGTAATCCGCGGCGTCGCCGGGTCTTACGCGGAGACGTTCGCCGCCGAAGCCGGAATCCCGTTCGAAGCGTCGGGAGAACCCGTCGAATCCGCCGCGCCGACGCCGGAACCGTAAACGCCGCGTTGGGAACTGTTTAACGAAAGGGGAGCCAATGTCTTGCGATAAAACTTGCGCGTCGGTCGACGAACTTTTCCGTTGGGAAGTCGACTCGACCGGAGGCGTTATTATCGCCGCGTTTCTCGACGACAAGGCGTCGAGCGTCGACGTTCCGGCGCAAATCGACGGTAAACCGGTCGTCGAAATCGGCCCCGGCGCGTTTTCGTTGCGTCGAGCGCTAACGAAAATTTCGCTTCCGGACGGCGTTCGGAAACTCGGTTCCAACGCGTTTTCCCGACTTCCGGCGTTGACGGAAATCCGGCTTCCGGACGGTCTGCAAACGATTGGAAACAAAGCGTTTTACGCCTGCAAAGCGTTGACGGAAATCCGGCTTCCGGACGGTTTGGAAACGCTCGGCGACGGCGCGTTCGGCGATTGCGGCTCGTTGAGCGCGGTTCGCGTTCCGGCGAGTTTGCGACATATCGGCGACGGCGCGTTTTCCGGTTGCGGTTCGCTAGCGGAAATTCGGCTTCCGGACGGTTTGCAAACGTTGGGGAGCGCCGTGTTTAAGTTTTGCGGTTCGTTGGCGGAAGTCGTTTTGCCGTCGGGGTTGGAAACGTTGGGCGGCGGCGTTTTTCCGGGGCGTTGGGCGGCGCTCGACGTTTCGCCGGAAAACAAGAATTTTCGCTCGGTCGACGGCGTTCTTTTCAGCGCGGACGGCAAAACGCTCGTCGCGTATCCGCCGAGCCAAAACGCGACCGAATACGACGTTCCGCCCGGCGTCGAAAAAATCGGGCCCGGCGCGTTCGAAAATTGCGGAAAGTTGGAAAAAGTTTCGTTTCCGGACGGCTTGCGAACGGTCGGCGCGAAAGCGTTTCACTGGTGCGGCGCGTTGACGGAAATCGAGGCGCCGGACTCGTTGACGACGCTGGAAAACGACGCGTTCGGTTGTTGCGACGGATTGCGCAAAATTCGTCTTCCCAACGGTTTGCGACGGATCGGCGACCGCGCGTTTTACAGTTGCGGCTACTTGCGGTCGATTCGACTTCCCGATAATTTGGAAAGCGTCGGCGACGAAGCGTTTTATTGCTGCGTCAACTTGCGCAAGATTCGCCTGCCGAGCGGTTTGCGAACGCTCGGCGCGAAAACGTTCGGGAAATGCCGCTCGCTGACGGAGATTAGCGTTTCGCCGAAAAACGAGAATTTTCGCTCGGTCGACGGCGTTCTTTTCAGCGCGGACGGCAAAACGCTCGTTGCGTATCCGCCCGGCGCCAAAGCGACGGTTTACGACGTTCCGGACGGCGTCGAACGCGTCGCGCCCGACGCGTTCGGCGAATGGGCGCCGTTGAGCAAAGTTCGCTTTCCAAGCGGTTTTCAAACGCTCGGCGACCGCGCGTTTTTCGAGTGCTTGTGTTTGAGCGAAGTCCGTTTCGCCGACGGCTTGCGAAGCGTCGGCGCCGACGCGTTTTACGGTTGCTGGGCGCTGAACGAAATCAACCTCCCGAACGGCTTGGAAAGTATCGGCGACGGCGCGTTTCGCGGTTGCGCGTCGTTGACGGAAATCGCGCTTCCGGATAGTTTGGAAAGCGTCGGCGCTTTCGCGTTTTACGTCTGTCGCAAGTTGCGTAAAATTCGCCTGCCCGCCGATTTGCAACGTATCGGCGACCGCGCGTTTTCCGGACGCTCGCCCGACCTAACGTTCGCCGTCGCCGCCGGTTCTTACGCGGAGGAATACGCCCGCGAAAACGGAATCCGCTTCGAAACGCGCTAGCGAGGAGCGGAAAGCGAAAGTAATGAAACGATAATAACAATCATCGGTCGTTTGTAAAACAATATTTTTCCTAAGTAATGGAAATCGTTGGGGATTTTTTGAGGTTATTGCATTTTGAGCTAAAACGTTTATATTGAGAAAAGTTTGCCTAGATAAAACTTCTTGGCTATATGATAAATTGCGTCTTAGCTTGCAAAATGAGGAATATTATCAATGACTTACGATAAAAGAACGTCGGTCGACGAAATAGCTGGTCGTGAGATCTTTGAGCCGTCTTGTCATTTTACTTGGGAAGTCGAAAAGAATGGCGGCGTTGTGATAACAGGATACCGTAAAGAAAATGCGGATTGCGAGTTTTCTACGGAAGATTATGCGGGACTTCCGCAACAGTTGCAAGATCTTCCCGTTAATGTAGTTATTCCGGAAAAAATTAACGGAAGACTTGTTGTCGCTATTGGCGCAAACGCGTTTAAAGGTTGTGGCACATTGACGACGATCGTGTTCCCAAGTAGCTTGAAACGGATAGGTTACGAGGCTTTTTACGGGTGCGTGTCGTTGACGAAAATAACGTTTTCTCGTGGTTTGCAAACTATTGGCGTTTGCTCGTTTGCTTGGTGTAAGTCTTTGAAAACAATCGTGTTGCCGGACGGTTTGCAAGATGTTTTGGGCGGAGCGTTTTACCATTGCGAATCTTTAACGACGATCAGACTGCCGGGCAGTTTGCAAACGATCGGGAGCGGTGCATTTTCTTGGTGCAAATCTTTAAAAGCCGTTACGTTGCCTGAAAACTTGCAAACAATCGAGTCCGCAACGTTTGAATATTGCGAATCTTTAACGACAATTACGCTGCCGCTTGGTTTAAAAAGAATTGAATATTGTGTGTTTAGTGAGTGTAAGGCGTTGAATTACATTGAAATACCATGGACTGTTGAGGAAATTCATAATAGCGCGTTTGGTCATAATAATACTTGTTTAACTCTATGCGGCGCTTCCGGTTCGTTGGTGGAGGAATACGCGAGAAAAAATAATTTGCGTTTTCAAACCTATGACGGTCGTTGGTTTGCGCCTGTAACGAAACGCGAACCAACGATAACAACAAATGATATTCACGTAGGAAATTCTGCGGGGGGATGCGGTTGCGTAGGGTGCGCCGTTTATTTTCTGATAACCGTTGCGCTAATTGCCGCCTTTTCTGTTGTTTGGGAAATTTGTTTAGCTTTAATTTGAATGACTGCTACTGTCAGTAGTGTGGGTTAAGTGGGAAATTTCTACGGTTTTCGTTGAAAGCTTGTTAACATTAATGCTTAAAACCTTTCGAATTTTGGTAGGTGTTACGCATGCAAAAATAGGCGTTAGGCCGAAGTTTATTAGGGCAAGCGAATCACGGGCGGGAAAAAACGCAAATTGGCGTTCGAGCGGACATAACAAGCCGTCCGAACGCCAATTGGAAGATTGCCCAAAAGCATTGTTTGACACTTGGGAGGGGGGAAGCGTTTAGCCGGTTTGCTTTGGAAATATAATAGTTGTTGTTTAATGTTGTGAAATATACGTTTGAATAGGTAAAAAGGCGATTTGGAACGAAAACGCTAAATTATTTATTGGTTGGTTAAGGAAAGATTTTGAAGGTTCGCTAGCAAGTACGCTTCTTGGTTCGAACCGCCTTTTTTAAAACGGCTTAAAATTTCTTTTTCAGTTTCCGGACTCCAGTAGATTTTAAGACGTTTTTTCGCGCGGGTTATTGCCGTATAAAAAATATTATGAGTAATTTGACGCTCTATGTCGTCGTTAATTACGATTTTTACCGATTCATATTCTAAACCTTGCGCTTTATGAATAGAGACGGCATAAGCTATTTGAAACGGTACGTCAGTTTCCGTCTCTTCCGCGTCTTCGTTATCATATTCAGGCCTGGCGACGCTAAAACGTATGATTGAATTACCGTTTGGCAAACATTCTACTAATTCAAAGGGATACTCTTGTTGACCTTCCGGAGAAACGAGTTTTCGAGCTAGTTCGATTTCAAACGTCGTTTGATTTTTATCGGAGGAAACTTTGCGAATATATCCTTTGTCGTTATTGTGGATATGCGGTGAAAATGTCGATTCCACAAATAGAATCGGATCGCCGGCTTTATAGTAATTAAGTCCGTGGACAATCGCTGGATTAGGATTGGCGTTTTGTAAAAAACGACTAATATTATTAATACCGTACAAACCGTCGTAATTTAGACAAAGAACGATCTCGTCTTTCGTATCGCCGCGTTGAAAAAACGAAGCGTCTAAACGCGTGGTATAATCGTTTTTTACCAACGTTTCAAGTATTTCCGGTTTAACGTCGCGCGTTCTTGCCCAAAGAAGTTTCAAGTTATCGTCTCGGGTGCGGTAGGTTTCTTTAAGCTTAAAAATAGAATGTTTCGGAATGAAATTCTCTGCGATTTTGAACCAATTGCCAAATTGAATCGACTCAATTTGGAAAGTGTCGCCGACGACAAGTAAAAACTTAAATTTCGTTTTTTCTAATACTTGAAGCATGTGCTTGTTGCTAATAGTACTGCTTTCATCCACGACTAAAAGGGCGTATTCTGTGTTAGGAACGCTTAGACTAGCAACCGTTTTAAACTCGCTGTTGGGCGCGGTTATTTTGGCGCGCAAGGCTTCGACGGCCGAGTGGGTGTTCGCAAGAAATAATTGGGGGCGTTCGGCGAAGATTTCGGAAATATAATTTATTAACGTTGTTTTTCCTGAACCGGCCGAGCCATAAATGAAAGCAACGCGCGAGTTAGTAAATACCTTGCTTAAAATATCGCGTTTTTCTTCGCTATCGATCAGCGTTACGTTTCTGGTAAGCCATTCGTCGAGCGTCGGTTTGATTTCAGGCGCGTTTTGCGAGGCCAATGATTGTAGCGTGCGAATGATTGTTGCAGCGTTGTTAACGTAACCCTGAAAATAAAAATGATTATTGTGAGTTAATAGGCGGCGTTCCCAGTGTTTATAATAAAGTAATTTGTTATATTGAGTAACAAGTTGTTGAACGTCGTCGAATTGCGTAATTTCAGAGGTGGGCGTAAAAAGCTGTTTTTTGATTTCAACGTTGTTTTTAAGGCGGCGCGCAAGAAGTTCGTGTTCGCGGTTTTGAGTTGAAAAACAAGCGAAAAGGTCGGCGCTGGGCGGATTATGGTTCTTTAACGACGTACAAAACGGCATTTCATCGAATGGAATACAGGCGGATTTTAAATATAAATTAGAGAAATAGTCGCAGGGCAAATGTTCGTACTGCGATTTAATTATCTGATTGTTAAGGCGATACAATAGATAACGAATCGTATTCGTTCCAGGGGCGTTAGATAACGCAAGCGATCGACATTGGTCTAAAGTCGCGCAAATTTGCGATTGCGACGAGAAATTTCGGGCGATATTTTCCTTAAAACGCGCATAATCTTCGTCGGAATCGATAATTAATTCCGATAAAGGCCGCCGCGTTTGGGTTAAAAATTGCATTAACGCTTGATACTCGACGGTTTGCGCTTTAATAGTTGTAGGAAAAATACCTAAAATTTTAGCGAAATTATTTAATTCGCACGGACGAATTGAAACCTTCCAATCGTCGATAATCTGAATGTCCCTTTTCCGACCGACGACTTCAAGCGTTTCACGTCGAATTTTTAGTTGAACCGCATAATTATCGAAAATATCGCATTGTGTAAAAGCGGTGATTCGGTCAAATTTGTTAGGACGATTATTGGCCGCGACAAACGAGACTTCGTAAAAAATTTGGGCGTCGACAAAGAACGGCGTTATTTTTTGAATGTAATAACGCGTCAAAGGCTGGAACGTTAGCGCGTTAGAAGTAGGAGCGCAGATTTTTTCCGCAATCTTTGCATAGTATTCCGCGTTTTCCGTATCTAGTTTTAGGGGAAAATCTTTGATTTTTTCTAAAACGTTTATGTTGTAGTGGTTTTTTAAAAAGTTTTTTAGTTTTAAAAGATATTCGTAATACTTTAACATCAACCTTTCCGAACCGTTTTCGTCAAACGTATAATGCGAGACGGATTTTTGAAGAAGCTGGTGAAATTCATGTAAAAAGCGTACCGAGCCTCCTTGACTTTTCAGAAAACAGAGCGCATTTTTATTGACCTCTTGGTCGTAAGGATCGAAGTCTTGCCCGTTCGCGTAAATTTTAATTGCGACGTATTCAATAAAGTTGCGTAATTGACTTAAAATGTTTTGGCTTATAAATCCTCGCGACGTAGCGTTGAATTGAGTTATGTTTTTACAAATATTTTCGTTAACGCTTAAAATTGCTTTGTCGGTTCGCATTAGTTTTCCTTTTAGTATTGTACATAAGAAAAGATTTTATTTTCTATAGCAAAATCTTTTCGGGGTTAAAATGTCGAGTAAATATTGGAATGACCCGTAAGTTCTTTGCGGACTTTAATAAAGAAATTGTTAAAACATTAGATCGGACGAGCAATAAAAAACCGCGTCGATAAATGCCTCGACGCGGTAACGCTAAACGCTAAGGCGAACGATAACGTCTTGGCGTTTTGAAGAAGAGGTTTAAATTTAGAACCAGCTGCAGGTGAAGCCGCCGTCGACGTAGACCGCGGAGCCGGTCATGTAGCTTCCCGCTTTCTTCGAGAGGAGAAGGATCGCCGCGCCGATCAGTTCGTTCGGGTCGCCGTAACGTCGCATCGGGGTGCCGTTCATAATGTTCGCGACGCGCTGTTCGTCGAGGAGTTTGCGGTTTTGTTCCGCCGGGAAGAAACCCGGGCAGATCGCGTTGCAACGGACGCCCTGCGACGCGAACTCTTGCGCGATGTTTTGCGTCAGGTTGACGACGCCCGCCTTCGACGCCGCGTAAGCGAAAACGCGGGAAAGCGGCTTGTCCGAGTTGACGCTTCCGATGTTCAAAATCGAACCGCCGTCGTCGTTCTTAAGCATCGATTCGATAAAGACTTGGCAAGAAAGCATCGTCCCCTTCAGGTTGACCGCGAGGATTTTGTCCCAATGGTCGGCGTCGACTTCCAAGAACGGATTGCCGACGTTGACGCCCGCGCAGTTGACGAGCATATCGACCTTGCCGGTCAGTTTCAGCGCTTCTTCGCGAAGTTCGATAAGCGACGCTTTGTCGGTAACGTTGACCGTCTTCCAAACGGCTTCGATTCCCTCGGCGGTCAGTTTGTCGACCGCGGCTTGGCAAGCGTCCGGGTTCACGTCCGCGACGACGATCTTGGCGCCGTTTTTACCGAGACCGGTCGAGAGGCAAAGACCGAGCGCGCCGGCGCCGCCGATCACGACCGCGACTTGGCCGTTCATTCCGAAAAGGTCGTTCAAATATTCCGCGTTCTTCATAATATCGCCTTTGTTCAAAAAGGAAAGGATAAAACGGGCAAAAAAACAACGATGAGGCGCGGCGAACGTTGTTGAAAGACGCTCGCCGCGACGGTATGTTCGGAAAGCGCGAACGCTTATTTCACTCGGTTTTGCGCGTCGACTTTGACGACGTTCGGGACGTGCGCGGCGAGTTCCGCTTCGTCGTATTCGGCGTAGGTGATGATCACGAGGACGTCGCCTTTGTAGCCTTCGCGAGCGGCCGGGCCGTTGAGCATCACCGTGCCGGAACCGGCGGGCGCTTCGATCGCGTAAGTAACGAGGCGCGAGCCGTTGTTGACGTTCAGGACGTGAACCAATTCGCCGGGAAGAATGTCGGCGGCCTTCAACAGGTTCGAATCGATCGCGATGCTGCCTTCGTATTCGAGGTTGCATTCGGT
>JAZQAP010000301.1:0-1975 GCA_045545275.1 Thermoguttaceae bacterium
ACCCGTCGCCGTCCCAGTCCGCGACCGAAAGGGTCGTATACCCCCACTTCGGCTCGGCCGGCCCTTGAATCGAACCGTTCGGCCCGGCGGTTATCCGAATCGGCGACGTCCCGTCGCGTCGCGTTTCGACAAGTCCGGCGGTTTCGGGAATTAACGCTTGCGCCGCTTCGAGGAGCGCGTCGTCCGGCTCGCTCGCCAACGCGACCGGAGTCGCCCAACGCGGATTCTCGACGCCCGGGCCGCTCAAATTCTCGAAGAAAAAGACGTAACCGGCGGTGTTGCCGCAGATTAAGTCCCAGTCGCCGTCGTCGTCCCAGTCGACGCCCCAAGGAGTCGACAAGGCGCCGCATTTGAGCAAATCGGGCTCTTGCCGGAAGTAATAAGGCGGCTTGAACAAAGGCTTTCCGTCTTTCAGTTCGCCGGAATTTTCAAAAAACGCGATGCGCCCGTCTTCGTCGCCGACCAAAACGTCCGCGTCGCCGTCGGCGTCCCAATCGAACGCGACCGGCGTCGGCATCGCCAACTCGACCGCCGCTTTCGTTCCGTCGGTCAGCGTCAACGGTTCGAACGGGCGGTAACGCGGCTCGGTTCGCGTTCCGACGTTTTCCGAATACTGCAACGTGTCGCGAAACTCGGCGCAAAGAAGGTCGAGGTCGCCGTCGCCGTCGAAATCGACGAAGTTCGGGGACGGCCAGCCGAACGTTTCGAGTTTCGCTCCGTCGACGTCGGTTAACATTTTCGCGTCTTCATACCGCGGCGCCGCGTCCGTTCCGACGTTGCGCAACAGGTAAAGGTTCCCCCGAAGCGGCGCGTTTTGCCAAACTCCGTTTGCGTCGAACGCGTCGTCCCAACCGTATTCCGTCCAGTCGTCCGTTCCGACGACGATATCGGTCGCGCCGTCGCCGTCGAAGTCGACGAGCTTCCACATATTGCCGCGCACCTTGTTGAAATGAACGTTTTGCGGCAAGTTTTCCGTCCCGTTTTTGAGCGGAATCGACTTTTCGACGCCGGTTTTCAAAAAGTCGGGATGCTCTTTTCCCGGCGTCAAGACGCGAAGTTTCCCGTCGACCCAGCTCGCTTGAACGTTAATTACGCCGCGACTCAACCGCCGCGCCTTCTCGAAAACGGGAAATTTCGGGTCGGGCCCGGCGTTGCGGAAGTACCAAACGCCGTTATAAGGGACGTCTTCGCAACTGACGACGAGGTCGGTTCGCCCGTCGCCGTCGACGTCCGCCGGAACCGGCCAGCTCCACAACCCGACGCCGAGAAACGTTTCCGCGTTCGGATTGTCGACTTCCAACCGCGTCAACCCTTGCGACGCCGCCGACGTTTGCGCCCAAACGCCGCGACTTCCGTTAAAACCGTCAAACTCGACGACGCCGAGAATCGCCGCCGCCAACGAAACGCCTCCTAAAATCGCGCCGCCGAGTCGCCGTCGTTCGCGTTTCGCTCTTTTTTTCGCCGCCATTTTGCCGCTCCTTTCGCTTTTTGTCGTCTTTTATCTTTATCGTCGACCTTTCCGCCGATTTTGTCAACGTCGGTTAACCAAGTCTAACGAACGCTCCGTCGACCGGATTCGCTCCGCTTTCCGCTTCCGAAACGCGACCGAGCGCCGCCTCCTTCATTTTAAACGAAAGTATTGCGCGATTCAAGCGTTTTTCCGAATTTCACTTCTCGCCGTTAAAATCGTCGCAATTCGCCGCGTCTCCGGATTCAACCGAAACGTCGCGATCGAAAAAGTTCGCGTCTTTTCGTTATTATTAAACCCGAACGTCCGAAAAGCCGATTTAACCGTTGCGACCGTTTCCAATGAATCGCGCGTTTTTTCCTCGAAAATCGTTTTTCGCAACAGGCGTTCATTTTTGGCGTTCTTTCGTTTTTTAAGCGCCGTTTTAACGCCGCGTTTTTCCGAAAAAGTCGAAAAAGCGCGCAAACCGGGCTAGACGCCCCGCCGCCCTTTTTGTTAAGATACCCG
>JAZQAP010000302.1:0-5484 GCA_045545275.1 Thermoguttaceae bacterium
ACTCCTTGGCTCACAGAACGACATGGCTACGATCCGACTTCGCGCAAGACCGTCCCGACGCCGTCCGACCCCGCCGAAGCCGCCGAGTGGAGCCGCAAAGTCGCCGAAGAGGAACGCACCGTCGAAGAAATCGACCCGAAATACAAGAAAGCCGACACGACCAACCTCCGCATAACCGTTAAATCCGGCAAAAACGAAGAAACGTTCGACGTCGGCGCCAAGGTCGAGGTCGAAGTCGAGCAAACGACGAAATCTTGAGTCGGCTTCCCATTTCCCCCATTTTCCTTATTCTCGCTTAGCCGCCCGTTTTACCGAAACGAACGTTTTCCTCAAGCGTCGTTCCGAGTCGGGCGGCGGGCGCGAATGGGGAAAATTTCGCGAAAAAATCGCAAAAAATCGCGACGGCGCTAGATTTTTCGGCGCCGTTCCGTTATATTATACGTCGTTGGTTTGATTTTCCGCCCCTCGACGCTCGGCGTTCGCCGTTTTGGCGTCGGTTCGTCGTTCGAGTTCGAACGCGCGGCGGCTTTCCTCCTTTCCCCCTTCTTGACGAAAGGTTCCTCCGTTGAAAAAATCGTTCGCCCTTTTAAAATTGTTCCTCGGCGTCGCGCTCGTCGGCGGCGTCTCCGCGACCGTTCTTCCGTCCGTCGAAGCTAAAGAGCCGGTCAAACTGATTTACGACACCGATATGGGGAACGACATCGACGACGTCTTCGCGTTGGCGATGATTCACAACCTCGAAAAACGCGGCGAAATCGAGTTCCTCGCGCTGACGATCACCAAAGACAACAAATACGCGGCGCCGTACTGCCAAATGGTCAACACGTTCTACGGCAACCCGAACGTTCCGATCGGCGCGGTGAAGGACAGCGGCGTCGAAACGTTCGACGGCAAGTTCACCCGCTCCGCGCTCGAAGCGAAGACCGAAGACGGCAAGCCGATGTTCCCGTTCTTCAACCTCGCGGAAGACAAAACGGAATATTACGACTCCGTTAAGCTCCTGCGCAAAACGCTCGCCGCGCAACCGGACGGCTCTGTCGTCGTCGCGCAAGTCGGCGCTTCGACGAACTTGGTTCGCCTCCTCGACACCAAAGGCGACGAATTTTCGCCGCTGAACGGTCGCGAACTCGCGATCAAAAAGATCAAGTACGTTTCGACGATGGCCGGCGCGTTCACGAACGAAATGGCGGGCCACCCGGAACAATTTATTAAGGATATGCAAAACCACCGCGAATACAACATTATGATTGACCTCCCGGCGGCTCAACGCTTCTTCGCCGAATGGCCGACGCCGATCGTCGCGTCCGGTTTCGAAGTCGGCCCCCAAATCAAAATGACGCCGGCGACGATGAAGAACGATTACGAATACGTCGCGAATCATCCGCTCAAGAAGGCGTATATCGACTATCGCGGCCTCGACAACGAGCAATGCACTTGGGACTTGACCTCGATTCTTTACGCCGCGCGCCCGGATCGCGGGTACTTCGGCGTTTCGGAACCGGGCGTCGTTTCGGTCGACAAAGAAGGTCGTACCCGTTTGACGCCGAAAGCCGACGGCAACGTCCGCATTTTGACCCTTTCGCCGGAGCAAAAAGTTCGCGTTCAAACGACGTTCGAATGGCTCTGCAGCGAAAAACTTTAATTTCGCCCGACGTTTAAGTCGCTAAGCCGCCGCCGACTTTAACGGTCGCGACGGCGGCGCCGATTTTAACGCGAAAAGCGACGCGCTTCCACCGACGCGACGTTTTTCGCGTTTTTCGTTCCTCGTCCCCCCGACTTCCCCGTTTTTCCCATCTTGCCGCTCGTTTCCGTTGTTTCCGCTCCGCCGAGCGCCGATTCTAACGGTCGCGCCTATTTTAAGGATAATCCAATGCCCCAACGCGCTTTTTCGTTCCTTTTCCGTTCCGGTTCTCTCGCTTCGCTTGCGCTTTTGACGGCGTTTTGCGGTTGCGACGACGGTCGCCGCAATATTAAACTTCCGCCGAAAACCGGCGACGCGTCGCTTTCCGCTCCGGACGCCGCTTCCGCAACCGACGCTCCGGCGGGCGAAACGCTTGAAATCGGCGGTCGTCAAGTCGCGGTCGGGCCGAAACGCGCCCTTTTCAACGGCGAAAACCTCGACGGTTGGACGAACGAAACGGGCGGCGCTCCGGGCTCCGGTTGGCGCGTCGAAAACGGTCTTCTCCGAATGGTCGACCCGGCGAACGGCGGCGATCTCTTGACGAAAGAACGCTTTGCGAATTACGTCTTTTCGTTCGAATGGCGGTTCGGGCGCGCTTGCAACAGCGGCGTCAAGTACAAGATCGAGCAGCCGAACGGCAAGGGCTGGGTCGGGCTCGAGTACCAAATTCAAGACGACGCGAACGTCGAAGACGGCAAGATCGCGAAGCGCCGCGTCGCGTCGTTGTTCGACGTTTTCCCGGCGTCGGAAACGAAGTCGGCGGCGTCTTACCCGGCTCCGACCGACGACGCGCCGAGCGGCGAGTTCCGCAAGGGCAAGATTATCGTCTTTGAAAACAGCGTCGAACATTGGCTCGACGGCGAGCGCGTCTTGGCGTTTACCGTCGGCGACGACGCTTGGGCGGCGGCGAAAGCGGAAAGCAAGTACAAGAAACAAGCGACGTTCGGAACCGCCGCGTCGAGCCCGATTCTCCTGCAGGAACACGACTACCCGATCGACTTCCGCAACGTCGAAATCCAAGAGCTGAAAGCGCTTTGATCGTTTCAACCGTTTCAACGACTCCAACCGTTTAACCGTTTCAACCGCTTTCCGAAACGCGCCGTCCGCCGACTTTTGAAAGTCGCGCCGTTTTTCAACGCCGATTTTAACGCCGCCGGACGGTCGCTTCGCCGCTTTGTTCCCGCAAGAAAAGCCGACGCGACGCCGTTTAAAAATCGCGTCGATTTTCAACGTTTATAAGACGCGGACGGTCGCTTTCGCCTCCTTCCGTTTCTCCAAGAAACGCCGACGCGGCGCCGACTCGAACTCGAATCGGCGCCGCGTTCTTTTTTTCGGCGACTTTTCGCTCGTCAATGAAACCGCGTTTTCTTTTCCGGCGAATTGTCGCTCTTCGGCGCCGCCGCGACTTCCGGCTTTGCGCGCTTTATCCGTTTCGCGCTTCCCGAACGCCGCGTCGAACGCCGTCAAAAGGGCGCGACCGTTAGAACTTAAAGTTCCAAGTTTCGCCTTCGTTAATCGTCGTCGTGTACGTTTCCGTCCCGCGAATAACCGAAACGCGGAGCTTGCCCAAGTCGGCGCGGTCGACCGTCAAGTCGAACTCGGAACCGAACCCGCAAACGCCGCGCAGCGCCATATGATCCCAACCCTCGGGAAGGCGCGGGGTTACGTCGAACGAACGGAAGCCGGTCGGACGAATCCCGAACAACCCTTCGACGTAAATCCGGCAGTAAAGCCCGCTTTCCGCCGACAAATGACGTTGGCTCCCTTCCGGCCAGGCTTCGATCGGGTACGGGACGTGATCGCCGAGCAGGCGCGTCGCGGAGTAGTAACGAAGTTTGTCGAGCCCCTTTTCGGTCGCGCCGACGGCCAAAACGCCGCGCAGGGCGTACAGCGTCGAGCGATCCCAAAACGTCTTGCTTCCCTCTTCGGTCAAGAGGCCGTCCTTCGTCCAAAGGCGGTCGGAGAAGAGCGCGGCGATCGTTCCTTCGGCGCGTTCGTCGATTCCGGCGATGAACGGAACGCAAATCCAAGAGCGGAGCTTTTCGCAACCGTCGTAATATTGGTAAGTCTCGAAACCGCGAACGTTGCGTCCGAAATGTTTCTCGACGCATTCGCGGAGCGACGCGGCTGCGGCGACTAAACTGTCGGTCGTTTCTTTCGGTTCGCCGAGTTCGCGACCGAGCGCGGCGGCGCTTAAAAGCGCGTCGTAATAGAGAACCGACGTGCAGAGGTTCGCGTCCCCCGCCGGGAAACGTCGCTCGAGTTCGTCGCAATCGGACGCGACGACGCCGTCCGCGGTTAATTTTCGGTTGCAATATTCAAGACACCAAGCGATCAGCGGCCAAAGTTCGCGCGCCTCCGCTTCGTCGCCGCGAACGAGCGCGTATCGAGCCGCCCCGTAAGCGATCATCGCCGCGTCGCCTCGGTCGCCGGCGCCGTTCCAAATATCGGTTCCTTCGGCGATAATCGACGACGGAATCGGGCGGAAGTCGTCGTTCATAAAGCGCGCGAAATGGCGGAAAGAGTTCAGCGCCGACTCGTTCCCCTTCGCATAACCCAAGTAAGGAAAGAACGGATTGACGTATTCCGCTTGGTCGTTCGCCCAAATCGCGGCGTAATACGACTCGCCGCCCGGGCCGTGCATCAGGCCGCCCGCCGTTCGGTAAATACTCTCCGAAGCGCGGATTTTCGCGAACGCGAACGCGGCGTTCAGGATCGGCTCCGGCGTTTCGACGACGAGCTTGCTCCAAATCTCCGAAACGAACGCGGCGCGGGCCGCTTCCTCGGCGGCGAAGTCGATCGTCGCTTCGCGCTCGTCCTTCCCTTCCGAAAACGCTTGAATCGCAAAGTTTACGGTCGCGCTTTCCCCCGGTTTCAGCGTCGAGTCGCCGGGATTCGCGATCGCCGCGACGGTCGTATACGCCCCGTTGACGCCGCGTTTCGGGTCGGTTTGGTTAACGTCGCGGAGTTCCGGAACGCTCAAAACGACCGTTTCCGTTCCGACGTTTTTGACCGTCGCGCGTTCGCAAACGAAGGGCCCGGTCGTCGACGGGAAGAAGCGGCGCTCGATTTCGACCGGTTTCCCGTCGGCGTCGAAGCGGCTAACGACCGACAAAATCCCGTTCAGCGCGACGCGGAGCGTTTTTTCGTTCGCGAGCGGTTTTCCGTCGAGCGTCATTTTCGACGGCAGGTCGTAATCGAAGCGAATCGTCAGGCTCGCGTGCGTGTTGTTCGGAATCGTCCGCAACATCGGCCAAACGACCGAGCGATTCAGCCGGAACGCGCCCTTTTCGTCGACGCCGTATCGGAAGACGGTCGAGACGCGTTCGCCGCTCGCTTCGATATGGTCGTTGTGCGGAACGCGGGCCGCCGAAAAATCGGTCCAAGCGATACCGCCGTTAGGTTCGAGCGTCCAACGCGTCGCCGCCGGTTCCTCCGCTCGAGCGCCGCCGACCGTCGAAACCGCCGCCGTCGCGACGCAAGCTAACGCCGCCCAAAGCGCCGCCGTCGTCCAAAATCGTTTCATCGTTTTTCCTTTCGTTATCGTTAAAAACGTTGCCGCCGTTATTTTTCCTAAAAACCTAAAATATTTAACGATTTTTCCTTTTGCGCCGTCGGGAAAACGGCAAAAAGCGCGCCGACTTTACGTCGACGCGCCTTCGTTCGGCGACGGTTCGTTTTTCCCGCCGCCTTATTTTCGCTATTTTAACGTTTCTCCGCAACCGCTCGCCGCCGGGACAAACGCCGCCGGAGGCAAACGCCGTCGGGACAAACGCCGTCGGGACAAACGCCGTCGGGACAAA
>JAZQAP010000303.1:0-10399 GCA_045545275.1 Thermoguttaceae bacterium
GCGTCGTCGACTCGTTTATCGGCGTTACGCACGAGGCTTACCGCAAGCGTTTCGGCGACGAATTTGGCAAGCGCGTTCCCGGCGTCTTCACCGACGAGCCGCAAATCACGCCCGCGGGCGGACTTTCGTGGACGCCGGACTTGCCCGAGGAGTTCAAAAAGCGTCGCGGATACGACCTCGTGTCGCGGCTTAATTCGCTCGAACGTCCGGTCGGCGACTGGAAAAAGGTTCGTTACGACTATTACCGAACCGCGCTCGAAGTCTTTATCGACCGTTGGCACAAGCCTTTAGCCGCCTACTGCGAGAAATACGACCTCGAGTATACCGGGCACGACTGGGAACACGGTTGGCCGGGCGCGAGCCACTGCCCGGACAATATGGCGACCGCGTTTTGGCGCCAACGCCCGACGATCGACCTCCTGATGAACACGTACAGTCGCGGCACGAACGCCCAATTCGGGAACGTCCGCTCCGGTCGCGAACTGATTTCGGCGGCGCGTCAAGCGGGGCGAAGTCGAACGCTCAGCGAGAATTACGGCGCGGGCGGTTACGACTTGCGCTTCGAGGATATGAAACGTCTCGGCGACTGGTCTTACGCGGTCGGCGTCAATATGACCGACGAACACTTGTCTTACGTCTCGATTCGCGGCGCTCGCAAGCACGACCACCCGCAGACCTTCTCGTACCACTCCGACTGGTTCGAGCAATACGGCAAGATGGCGACGTACTGGAAGCGGCTGTCGTATCTCCTTTCGCGCGGCGATCTTACGAGCGAACGCTTCCTCCTTCTCGAACCGACGACGACCGCTTGGTTCTACCAACGCGACGCGGGCGCCGAAAACGGAAAACTCGGCAAAATCGGGAACGACTTCGCGAACCTGCTGAACCGTCTCGAAGCGTCGCAAGTCGATTACGATCTCGGGTCGGAAGATATTATTCAACGCGTCGGAAAGATCGACGGCAAAACGTTTTGCGTCGGTTTCGCTCCGTATGAAACGGTCGTGTTGCCGCCGAATCTCGAAAACCTCAACGCAGAGACGCTCGAACTCTTGGCGACGTTCGTAAAGAACAGCGGGCGCTTGATTTCGCTCGACGCTCCGCTCGAACGAATCGACGGTTCTCTCGTCGCCGACTTGCCGCAAGACCTCCGCGACAAGTTCGCAACCGTCGCCGCGAAAACGGTTAAGCTCGATTACGACGCGTTGGTCGCCGAAGCCCGCGCCGCCGCTCCGCTCGCCGTTATCCCTAAAACCAACGCCGACAACATTTTCCACCTGACTCGCAAAACGGACGACGCGCTGATTCTCTTTCTTTGCAACATCGATATGAACGCCGCCGCGACCGGAACGCTCGAACTTTCGGACGCTTGGGCCGACGCCGGGCTCGAACTTTTCGATCCGCAAACCGGCGAGCGACAAGCGTTTAGCGGCCTCGACTTCGCGATTCCGCCCTGCGGTTCGTTGGCGCTGGTCGCGTCGAAGAAAATCGACAAAGCGCCGCAAGTCCAAAAAGCGGAAGCGTTCGTCGTCGATCCTTGGAAGTTCGCCGACCGAGTCGACGTTAAAGCGTTGGGCGACAACGTGTTATCGCTCGACTATTTAACGTTGAAAACGCAAGGAAAAACGATTGAAAACGAGTATTTTTACCGCGCGAACGCTTGGCTTTGGCGGCAAAACGGCTTTCCTAAGTCGCCTTGGGACAACGGCGTGCAGTTCCGCGACGAGCTGATCAAGCGCGAATTTCCGGAAGGAACCGGCTTCGAAGCGATTTATCGTTTCGAAAAGTCGGACGCGCAAATCGCCGACCTGCGCCTCGTTATCGAAACACCCGAAATTTACGACGTTTACGTCAACGACCAAAAGGTCGAGCGAATCGAAGGCGCTTGGAAATTCGACCGCGCGTTCGGCGTTTACGACGTCGCGTCGTCGACCAAAACCGGAACGAACGAAATCCGCCTCGTCTCCGCGAAAATGACGCCGTTTAGCGAAATTTCGACCGCTTGGCTCGTCGGCGCGTTCTCGCTCGAACCGCGCGACGTCGGTTTCGCAATCGTCGCCGACAAAGGACTTAGCTTCAAAAACGCCAAAGCGAAAGAAACGATTCCGCGCGCTTCGAACGGTCTCGAAGGCGTTTCTTGGCTCTCGGCCGGCGTCGATTTCCACGGCTCCGGAGACGACCGCGCCCCGTCGATTTCGTTCGCGTTCCCGAAAAACGTCGAGATCGACGGCGTTCGAATTTGGAACTATTGCGAACGCAACCTCGAAACCCGCGGCGTCAAAGCGTTTACGATCGACGGCGTCGGCGGTTTCGAACTGAAACGCGGCGACGGAACGGCGCAAACGCTCGAATTCAGCAAAACGTTGCAAGTCAAAGCGGGCCAACCGGTTAAGTTTAATATCCGCTCCAATTGGAACGGCCTCTCCTACCCGCTTCCCGCCGACTTCAAAGGCACGACGGAGCGCGACGTCGACAACGGTTTCGTCGGTCTCGCCGAAGTTCAGTTCCTGACGCGCGCCACCGACGGAACGCTCCAACCCGTCGACGCGCAACCGGTTGCGACCGCTTCGAGCGAACTCGCTTTCCGTTCGCACGACCGCAAAGCGCAATACGCCGTCGACGGAAGCGGGCTCGGCGACGTCGCTTACGGCTGGGCGTCGCAAGGCCGTCCGTTCTACTCCGGCGCGGTCGATTATACGTTCCGCGTCAAGAAGTCGGAACTCCCGACCGACCGTCCTATCCTCTTTGCGCTCCCGGGTTTGCGTCGCGCTTGGAACGGCGCCGTCGCGGCGGTTCTCGTCGACGGCAAGCAAGTCGGCGCGCTCGCGCTTCCGGAAGAAACGGTCGACCTGACCGCCAGAATCGCCGCCCTTTCCGACGACGCCGAAATCGTTTTGACCGCAAGAGTTTACGGAACGCCGAAAAACCTCTTCGGGCCTTGGCACGCGGGCGCTCTCCGCGGCAGCGCTTGGCCGGGCAGTTTCCACAGCGCGTCGCAAACCCCGCCTCCGGGAAGCGCTTACGACTTCATCGAATACGGGCTCTTTAAGCTCGACTAAACGTCGCCTTCAACGACGACGCGGCCCAAACGACGTCGCGTCGTCAAGTAATTTCCATTGCGACGCGGAAGTATTACACTAAATAACGTTTTCGCGTCGCTCAACCAACGCAACACGTTGCAGAGAAAGGCTTTCATCATGTTACGACGCGCCTTTTTAACCAGTCTTTTCGCGGCGTTTTTGACGGCGTCGACCGTCTTCGCGGGCGAAATCACGTTCTTCGGAACGACCGACAAAAACCCGCTCGAGTACGAACCGGGCGAAAAAATGACGTTCAGCGTCCAATGCCTCGAAGACGGCGTCGCCGTTTCCGGCAAGAAACTGACTTGGACGCGCGCCGGCGACGACGGCAAAACGGAGTCCGGCGAAGCGATTTCCGACGCCGCTAACCCGCTTAAAATCGAAACTTCCATCGACGTTCCCGGCTTCGTTCGCATTCAAGTTTTCGCGCTCGACGACTCCGGCAAACCGCTCGGCGGCGAACAACGTCAATTCAACGGCGGCGCCGGCGTCCTCCTCGATCAAATCGAAGGAACGCCCGAACCGGCCGACTTCGACGCGTTTTGGAACCGCCAAAAAGAAATTCTCGCGCAAGTCCCGATGAAATATACGCTTACGCGAGTCGACGCCGACAACGAAAAGTTCGACGTTTACGACGTTAAAGTCGACTGCGCCGGGCCGACGCCGGTTTCCGGGTATCTTTGCGTCCCGAAAAACGCCGAGCCCAAATCGCTTCCGGCGGTCGTTTGCTACCAAGGTTACTCCGTCGTCAGCGCCGGCAAGCCCTTCGTTCCGAACGCCATTTCGTTTCAAATCAACGTTCACGGCATTCTGAACGGCCAGTCGCGCGAATATTACCAAGAGCTTAACTCCACCTATTTAAAGAGTTACGGCTTTCCGAAAGAAGAAAACTCGAACCCGAACGTTTCCTTCTGGCGCGGCGCGATGTTGCGCGTTATGCGGTCGCTCGAATTCGTCAAATCGCTGCCGGAATGGAACGGCGTCGACCTGAAAGTTCGCGGCGGAAGCCAAGGCGGGCTCCAATCCCTCGCCGCGGCCGGACTCGACGCCGACGTTACCGAAGTCGAAGCGCACGTCCCTTGGTTCTGCGACTTAGCGGGCAAAGCGAACAACAAACGCCTCGGCGGTTGGTTCCCGGAATGGGTCGACGGCCTCGGTTATTTCGACTCGACGAATTTCGCGAAACGCATTAAGGCGAAACAAGTTACGATTTACTCCGGTCTCGGCGACTACGTTTGCCCGCCGTCGGGCCAAGTCGTTTTGTTCAAAGCGATTCCGACCGAAACGCGCTGGGTCGTTCACCAAGGCAAAACGCACGGTTTCACGCAAAAAGACGCGCCGCAATACGTCCTCGAAAAACCGGCGAAATAAGAAGTTAACAACGAAAACGCCGCCGACGTTTTATACGACGTCGCAAACGTTTTCGACGCCGATTTAACACGATTTTCCGCGGCGACGCTTCATCGCGTCGCCGTCAATTACCCTTTTTATTCACAAGGATTACGCAATGAAAAAATTCGCGTTTGCTCTCGTCGCGCTCCTCGCCGGAGCGGTCTCCGCGTTCGCTCAAGACGACGCCCGTCTCAAGGTCGGCTCGAACGACGTTTTCAAGGGCCCGGTCGGGCTCCAACTCTACAGCCTTCGCGACACGTTCTCGAAGGACGTCGAAAAAGGCTTCCAAACCGCGAACGACCTCGGTTTCGGATACGTCGAATTGGCCGGGACTTACGGCATGAAACCGGAAGAAATGGTCGCGAAATTGAAGGAATACAAACTGACGCCGATCGCGGGGCACTGGGACTACAACCTCTTCAAAAACGACCCGGAAGCGGTCGCTAAAGAAGCGAAAGCGCTCGGGCTGAAATACGCGGGCGTCGCTTGGCTGCCGCACTCCGGCGAACTCGACGAAGCGGAAGTCCTTGCCGCGGCGGAAGTTTTCAACAACGCCGGTAAAGTTCTCGCGAAGTACGGAATCGGTTTCTACTACCACAACCACGGTTACGAGTTCCTGCCTTGGAAAGACGGCAAAACGCACTTCGACCTGCTCGTCGAAAAAACCGATCCGCGCTACGTTTCGTTCCAAATGGACGTTCTTTGGACGATTTTCCCGGGCCAAGACGCGGCGCAACTCCTCCGCAAGTATCCTAACCGCTGGTCGCTCTTCCACTTAAAAGACCTCAAGAAGGGCGTCGAAGGGAACCACTCCGGCGGCACCAGCGTTGAAAACGACGTCGCGCTCGGCTCCGGTCAAGCGAACTACGCCGAAATTTTGAAAGCGGCGCAAGAAGTCGGCGTCAAGTATTACTTCATCGAAGACGAATCGCCGCGCGTCGTCGACCAAATCCCGCAAAGCCTTAAATTCCTCGAATCGGTTAAGTGGTGATTAGCCGACGGTTAACAACGTCGCGCCGTTCCGTTTCTCACAACAAAACGACACGACGTCGTTAACGTTTAAACGCAAACGCGGCGCCGTTCGACAAGAAGTAACCCCGTCGAGCGGAGCCGCGTTTTTTTTTCAATTAACGCGTTCAAAAACGCGACTTAGAGAAACGCAAGAAAAATCAGCGAACCGGAGCCGGCGACCAAGCGCCGCCGGCGCCGGGCGCGTGATCGACGCCGTATTCCAAACCGCTCGAACGCGGCGCGTCGACGGACGCGGAAACGTCGACGCCAAAGTAACGACGCAACGACCGCTCCGCCGCGCCGTCTTGCGCGAGCGACTTCAAACGTTTGCTCGGCTTCGACGCGAAAAGTTTGCGCGCGCCAACGTCGTTAAGGTACTGCGGCAAAACGTCGCGAACCGCCTCCGGACCGTTCAAAAACCAAGCGACCCAAGCCCAAGAATCGCAGTACTTAACGCTCGTCATCCCTTCGATTCCGACGATTTTTTCAAGCGACTCCAACGACGAAAAATCGCCGCGACGCAACCGCTCCGCCGCTCGTTCGAACCACGCCGGATTTGTCGCGCGCTCCTCCGGCGACGCTTCGTAATACTCCGCGATTCCCTCGTCCAGCCAAATCGGAACGCTCCGACCGAGCGCGGCGCCCAAAATCGCGTGCGCGCATTCGTGTCGCATATCCTTGTCGAACTTAGGATTAAGGCAAAGATAAACGCGCCCGGGGGCTTCGTCGCGGTCAAAGAGATAATTTTTGCGATCGTACATCGCTCGACGATACGGCGCGCCGCCGAAGTTTTGCCGATGAAACTCGCGCCAAGTTGTCTCGTCGCGGAAGATACGAACGACGACTTTCTCGCGAAACTCCGGCAAACGGAGGGTCGATCTCATTTCGGCGACCAACGCGTCGAGCGCCGCCAACTCGTTTTCGATCGTCGCCAAGTCGAAATCGGCTCGCGCGATAAACGGCCCGCGTCGCGCCTCCGTCGTCGCATCCGTCGCAAAGCTAGCCGTCGCCGCGCTTAGAGTCAACGCGGCCCAAGCGATCGCCAGCGCTCGTCGAATTAGTCGTTCCGTCATTCCAACCCGCTTCTCCTTTCCGCGCTTCGCGCCTCGCGCTCGTCTTTCCTGCGAGCGTAAAAGTCGGCTTTTTTCTCGTCGCCCAACTCGAACGCGACGGCGCGTCCGACGTCGTGCAAGTCGAACGCCTCTTCGCCGAACGCGTATTCCCAAACGTCTTCGTCGGCTTTGAGGGCTTCGTCGACCGCTTCGAGAATTTCCGTTTGAATCGCGCGTTTCTCGTCGTCTTTCGCCGACGCGGCCAGTCGCAAACCGCAACAAACGCGAAGCGCCCAAATTTCCGCTAAAAACGCTTCCGATTCGATTTCTTCGTCGGTCGCGCCCGGAAGCCCGGCCTTTAGTTCGTCGACGATCGCGTTCCAATCGACGTTTTCTTGTCGCGCCAACGCCTTATAAAACAACGCTCTACCGCGTCGCAACCGAGCCCAACCGGAAAATCTGTTCGCGCTCGACGCATCGTCGCAAACGTCGAGACACAAGTCCCAACGCTCGCCGCGCTCGTAAGCTCGCGCCGCCTTGTTCAGCGCGCGCTCTTTCTTTTCCGGGTCGGCGGTCAATTCGGCGACGCGTCGATAATCGTCTCCCGCGAGCGCGGCGTGTTCCGGGTCGTCGTCGTATCGAGCGATTTTAAGCAACACGTCGCCGCGCAACGCCAACGCGTCGACGTCGTCGGCTCGCAAACTCAAGGAATCGTCTAAATCGCCCCGCGCGAAGAACCGGTGTTGCAGCCGCCACCGATAATACGCTCGAGCGCGCCAGTAAAGCGTTTCCGCTTCGATTTCCGCGCTCCAAACGCCGCCGTTATTAACGTCGTCGTTTGTCTTGGCCAAACTTAACCCCAACTCTAAATTTTCGGTCAAAACGGCGACCGCGTCTTTGAAGCTCTCGACGTCGCGTTCGCGTTCGCCCCGCAATACGGAAATTTCTCCGTCGAGAAGTAGCAAACGCGGGTCGAACGGGTTCAATTTCGCCGCGCTCTTCACGCATTCTCTCGCTTTTTCGAATTCGTCCAACTTCGCGTACAACTCGGCGGCGCGCTCCAACGCCTCGACGTTTTCCGCGTCCAACCGCAGCAGCGCTTCGAAATCTTCCAACGCTTTTTCTAACGCGGCGCGGTCGTCTCGCGCCAAATTTTGACGCAACGCTCCGCGAAACGCGAAAAACTCGATCCGCGTTTTATCGGACGGAAGCGCCTCCGGACGCACGTTCGTCGCCGCGGCCAACGCGTCGTCCGCCTCTCCGGCGACGGCCAAACGCCGCGCTTTGCCGAAATCGCGCCAATCGCTCAATCCGAACGCGTAAAACAAGACGGCGCCCAGCGTCGCGAGCCCCGCGCACGCGACCGCGCAACGCCTCGCTCTTTTCCGACGGCGAGCCCTTCGACGCTCCGGCGCATATTTGTCGATCGCCGCGTCCAAGTCGGCGACGACGTCGACCGCGCGCCGATACCGCCGTCGAGGTTCGGGCTCCAACAAACGCGTTAAGATCGCGACAACCTCCGCCGGAATCTCGACTTCGCGTCGCTCTAAGAACGCCTCGAACGGCTCCGGAGTCTCGGTCGCCGCAGGGTCGAACCAATCGATCGGACGCGTTCCCGTCAACAAAAAGAGGAGCACGCCGCCCAAACTATAGAGGTCGCTTCGTTGGTCGACGCGTTCCGGGTCGCGGCGCGCTTCCGGAGCGATGTACGCCGGGGTTCCGACGACGGCGCCGTCGTCGATCGCTTCGTCGTTTCGCGCGCCGCTTCGCCGCTCTTCCGTCCAAAGCGCGAGCCCCAAGTCGAGAACGCGCGTTCGACCGTTCGCGTCGATCATCACGTTCTCCGGTTTGACGTCGCGATGCGCGAAGCCCAGCCGGTGAATTTCCGCCAACCCGTCGGCGATTTCGCGCGTCAGCTTCGCCGCGTCGAGCCAAGGAAACGGCCCGGTTTCGCGCCGTCCGCCGGCTTCGACGCGCTCGCGGTAGAGCCGCGCCAAATTAACGCCGTCGACGTACTCCATCGCGATATAATAATCGGACGCGCCGTCCGTCGCGCAGTCGTAAGCGAGCGCGAACGCGGAGCCGGGCGGCATTTGCCCCATCAGCCAAATTTCGCGTTGGAACCGCTCGACGCGCTCCTCGCGCCGGTCGCCGCCTCGCGTCGAGAGAAATTTCAACGCGACGACCCGCCCGAACCGCTCGTCGCGCGCTTTGTAAACGACGCCCATCCCGCCGACGCCGACGAGCTCCTCGATCTTATACGGCCCGACGCGGCGCCCGACGCGCAACGCCGCGGCGACGCTCGGCTCGGCCAACGTCGCGGCGTAAACGCGTTTCACCGCCTCGACGCGATTCGGAAAGAGCGCGCAATACTCGTCTTCGGAGAGAAGCGCGCCTTTTTTCGCGCTTAAGGTCGCGTCGATTTCCAAAAGGCGTTCGAAGAGTTCGTCGCGCGCCTCCTCCGGAACGATTCGGAGCGTTTCCTCGATAGCCGCGACCTCGCGCTCCGGCGTCCAATTTTGCTCGAACGCAAGGCTCGCGTCGGCGACGCGTTCGTAAGGGTCGACGTATTCGTCGCGCTCCTCCCCAGCCTCGCTTCCGTCTCCGAGAGGAGGCGAAAAAACGTCGACGGTCGTTTCGTTGAGCAGAGCGTCCCAAAGCGCAAGCTCGTCGCCGTTATGATCGCGCGTCGTCAAATTTTTTTCCTTATGTTTTCGATCGAATTCGCCCCTCGATTCGACGAGGCGGCGCGTTTTCGTTTAGGTTCGAGCCGACGTCGCCGACTTCCGCTATCGCTCGTCGTCCGACGTTTCCGCGCCGGCGTTCCAAACGCGACGCAACTCGCTTTGCCAAGACGTTTTAGCGCGCGACTTCCAGCGTTCGGCGACTTTCGGCGCGGCGCGTTCGAGCGTTTGGGCCGCGTCGCCGCTCCACTCTTCGTCGAAGCGCGCCGGGTCGAGCAACTTCGTTCGCAACGCGTCGACGAGCCGCGGATTCCCGACTTCCTTCTCGTAAAGCGCGAGCGATTTCTCGACGACCGCGACGACCGTTTCCTCGCTCGTCTCCAACGACCGCGCCAAATACGCCGTCGAAAAACCGGCGAAAAGGTTCTCGATCAAGTACTCGTAAGCCTTGACGAATCCCCATTTTTCCTTAATATTTTTCAAGTGCCATAAGACCGTGCGCGGCACGAGCCCCGTTTTCTCGGCGATCTCCTCGTTCGACGCGCCCTGCAGTTTCAGCTCGACGATGCGACGCTGCGTCGGCTTTTGGTCGAAGACGGCGAGCAACTCGTCGGCGGACTCCGCCATTTCGAGCGCGAGCTCCGGCGACGGTTCGCGCCCGGCGACGTTGAAAAAAAGATCGGCGTCGTCTTCGTCGGAGCCCTCGTCGCGCAACGCCGCCGCGCCGCCTCCCCGCTTCGCCGCGAACCGCCGTCGACGCTCGGCGCACGCCTTGCGCGTCGCGATGCGGAACAGACTCCCCCAAAGCTCGTCCTCCGTCTCGACGATCAGCTTTTTGTTCCGCACGGCGACGTAGAAGCTCCGCGCGGCGCTCAACGCGACGTCTTCGCACGAGTACGCGACCTGATCCATTCCGTTCATTTTGCGCGCGGCCAAGCGAATCAATCGCTCGAAATAGCGCGAAAACATCGCGTCGTAAGCGCTTTCGTCGCCGTCGCTCAACCGAGCGATCCAGTTCGTAACCGTGTCGCGTCGCATAAAAACCCCTTTTTTAAAGCGTCAAATTATTTATCGTCGATACGTTCGAACGCGCCGACGCCGCTTCGATTCGCGACGCCGACGCGTTCGCGCGGTTCTTAAACGCCGCCGGAAATCACCACGGCGTAACCCCGCCGGGACGCGA
>JAZQAP010000304.1:0-4231 GCA_045545275.1 Thermoguttaceae bacterium
TAGCGACGGTCGGCGTTTCGGCGAGCGTTTTTTCGTCGAAGGACGCGACGACGTTCGACCAACCGTCGACGATTTCCAGCGAATAAGGAACGTTTGTATGCGCAGGAACGACAACGATTTGCGCTTCGCGAGCTAAGTCGAGCCAAGCGGCGGCGAAAATCGAATCGACGTTCGGAAATTCGGTCGCGCGGTAACGTGCGTCCGGAAGTTTCGGAAAATAAAAGGTTTCGTTAGGCGTCGCGAAAAAGAAACGCGACGACGTTTCGCGTTGGAGTTCGTGCGACAGAACGAGCGGGTAGGCGTAGGCGTAAAGGTCGACGAGCGCTTCGAATTGTCGCGCTTCTTCCTCCGAAACGCGCAACGGACGATCCGCGCCAAGTTTAGGTTTAACAGTCTCTTGCAAGACGAACGATTCGACGAAAACGCTCGGCTCGGAGGCGTCGGCGCTTGGAACGTTCGACGATTCCGACCGGGACGCGGCGGCGTCCGGCGCTTGCGCGGTTATCGTTTCTTTGTCGGGCTCGTCGGCGAAAATCGAAACGGAGGGCGCGGCGAGGGCGCCGACGGTCGCAAGCGCGGAAGCGAGCAAAAGCGTTGGGCGCGTATCGCGACGTTTGAGCGATGTTTTTGGCATAAATCCTTCTCCTAAAAGGGTTGCGTTGGTTGAAAACGGTCGGTTTGTCGATGCGCTCGATCGGCGAGGCAAGCCGACGAAGCGAGGAAAATGAAATGGAACGTGCGAGGGAAATTGCGCGGTTTTTAAAAAAGGATAAAGCGCGTTCGCGACGTCGGCGACGACGCAAACTTTGCGGTTAAAAAGGTTGCGTTTGTCTCTTGTCGAGCGCGATTACCGTTGGAGCGAACGAGAAAAACGCGAAACAACGTTTTAAACGTTTATTCAAACTCGCTTTTGGTCGAGGGAGACTCCAACGCGTCGGACGCTCTAAACGACGATTTCTCAATATGTTCGAATTCTTGCGCGGAAAGCGGGCGAGCTTGCGCGGGCCCGACGTTGGGAAGAGGCGTGTTTTCCACCGTTCGCGACGTCGATTCCCAAGTAAACCCGCCTTCGCGGTTCGGCGTAAAGTATTCGACCGACGTCGCGGCGCGTCCGTCGACGAGTAAAATTCGCGTCGCGACGCGCCAACTTTCGCCTTCGCGTTGCCAAAGTCCGGAACCGTAACTTCCGTCGCGACAAAAGACGGACGTTTGGAAAAGTCCGGCGACCGGATTCCAAGCGACAACGCGCAGCGCCGAAAAAGTCGAATTTCGCTCCGTGCTCGACGCGACGGCGGGACGAACGAAGTCGCGACAAAGCAGGTAAGACCCGCCCGGCGCCCAGTCGATTTTGGTTTGAAAAATAAAACCGTTGGATTCCAGTTCCCAACAACCGATCGCCCAAGCGAGCGATTCGAGGCGGGCGCGCGCCGCGCTTGGCGTCGCGTCGTCGGCGCTTGCCGGGAAAAACGGAGGAAGCGGCGTCGAGGTTTGCGGAAACGGAGACGGCTCGTTGGGCGCCGGATCGCCGTAAAGTCCGGAGCTAAAACGCGTCGCTTCTATTTCTTGCGCGCGCGACTCGCTTAACGTCGACGGCGACGCAATGGGAGCGCTAACGCTTGTCGCGCCTTGCGGAACGGAGTAAGTTTCCGGATTGAGCGGGGCGTTGAACGGGCCGAACGGGGAGTCGGGCGGAAGCGGCGAAGGCGCGGGTTGCGGAAAAGGCGTGTTTGTCGCGCCTTGCGGAATGGAATACGTTTCGGGATTCAACGGCGAATTTCCGGAGCGGCGAAGACCGGCGCGGTGTTGGTTAACATGAGGAATAGCGAGCGGTTGCGTTAATTGGAACGAGCGCGCCGCGGATTGAAGCGTCGCGGGCGTCGGATCGTCGAGCGGCGTTTGCGCCCAAGAATGCGATATCGCGTCGCAGCATGGCGAAACGAAAAAACCAAACGCAAGCGCTCCGATATACGGAGCGCGGCGCAGGAGGGGAAGGGCGGTTTGGGACGCGGGAGCGGAAACGTTTGTTTTTTGCGCGGAGACAAAAAAATCAAACGCGTCTTGACGCTCGTTTGGTTGGGAATTAGGGCGGAACATTTTGAAGGTCGGCAACTTATTGGTTAAGGGGCGGCGTCGGCGACGCGAATAGGGCTCGACGTTTTAAGGTAAACGCGAACGATCGAACCGCCGCTTTGAAAATATGCGGGACTTGCGTATAATGTAGAAGATAAAAAGGCGAGGTAAGCGAAATGGAAGTTTTTTCGTCGTCGCAAGAAAAACGGTTGCAGTTAGAATAATCGAGCGCGGTCGATTATTTGAAACAAAAATAACGCGAAAGACGAAAGAAGAATAGAGAAAGACGGTAAGGCGCGTCGATGGGGGATTTGGCAAAGATTGGGGAGAATAATAAATAAGGAGGAATTTTAAAAAATAACGCGTCGGGGCGATTTTAACCGTCGAGCGGTCGGCGCAAACGCCGATGAATAAACGAAGAAGAGAGCGCGAAAAAGGAAGCGGCGACGCGGTCGAGATCGGACGAACGCCGAATCGCGTTAAGTCGGGAAGGTTGGGAAAGTCGGCGAGACTGAAAAAATAACGACGGTAAAATCAAAACAAGAGGACGAAGGAAATGTGCGGAATTTGCGGCGCGGTTTGGACTTCCGCTCGAAAAGCGGCGGAAGAGCCGGTTCTTGAAAAAGCGACCGACGCGATGAGACGACGCGGCCCGGACGCCCGCGGCGTTATGAGAACGGCGATCGAGCCGGGGATTTCGGTCGAAGAAAAAGGCGTCGCGTTCGGACATCGGCGCTTGGCGATCATCGACCTTTCCGACGCCGGGCGGCAACCCTTCGCAAACGACGATCGTTCGATTTGGCTAACTTTTAACGGCGAAATTTACAATTATATTGAAATTCGTAGCGAATTGAAGCGTCGCGGGCGGAATTTTCGCACCGAAACCGACGTCGAGGTTCTTTTGCGCGCTTACGAAGAATTCGGCGTCGACTGTTTGCCGAAATTGAACGGAATGTTCGCGTTCGCGATTTGGGATTCGCGGAAGAAACGGCTCTTGATCGCTCGCGATAGAATCGGTAAAAAACCTCTATTTTATCGCGTCGAACCGGAACGGTTGATTTTTGCCAGCGAGTTGAAGGCGTTGACGCTCTTTCCGGAGGTGCCGAAAGAACTCGATTTGACTGCGCTTCGGCAATATTTGACTTATCAATACGTCCCTTATCCTCGGACAATTTACCGCGGAATCGCCAAATTGCCGCCGGCGTCGTTTTTGATTTGGCAAGAAGGGAAAGATTTAACGGTCGAACGGTATTGGAAAGCGGAAGACGTCGCCGACTTTGACGAAAAACGGAAATACGAGCCCGGCGCCGTCGAGCGAGCGTTAAAAAGCGGAGCGTTGGGGGCGGCGCGTTTCGGAGCGGACGGCGGTTGGTTTGGGCAAGAAGGAGAAGACGGCGAAGACGCGTTAAGAAAAACGACGGCAAGTTTTATCGACGATAACGATTTTACCGAGCGTTCCTTTGACGAAACGACGCGAGAACTGCGACGTCGGCTCGAGGAAGCGACGCGGTTGCGGATGCGGAGCGACGCGCCGTTCGGGGCGTTTTTGTCGGGCGGCGTCGACTCGACCGTTGTCGTCGGATTGATGAAACAGTTTTCCGAGAAGAAAATTCGGACGTTTTCGATCGGGTTCGCGCAGAAGGAATACGACGAAACGCCCTTTGCGCGGCGAACGGCGGCGCTTTTCGGAACGGAACATACCGAATTTTTCGTCGAACCGGACGCCGAAACGATTTTGGCGCCGCTCGTTCGCGAATACGGGGAGCCGTTCGCCGACAGCTCCGCGATTCCGACTTGGTATCTTTGCGAAACGACGCGCCGGGAAGCGACCGTCGCGCTCGGCGGGGACGGAGGCGACGAGCTGTTTTGCGGATACGACCGTTACAAAGCGGTCGGTTTGTCGTTATTAATTAATAAAGCGCCGAAAATGTTGCGGCGATTTTTGGCCGGGCCGTTTCGAAGCGCGATTCCGAATTCCGTTCGGCAACGGTCGCCGTTGCGTCGAGCGCGGCGGTTTTTGGAGACCGTCGGAATGGACGCGCTGGAACAATATTTGCAATGGATCGCGATTTTCAATCGAGCACGCTTGCATTCGTTGCTAAGCGAGGAATATTGGGCGGAATGCGCGAAAGAAGCGGAGTTTAGCGGCGACTTAAACGGC
>JAZQAP010000305.1:0-2858 GCA_045545275.1 Thermoguttaceae bacterium
TTGAATCACTTGCGACAGTTCGCCCGGTTTGAGCGCGAACGCTTCCTCTTCGAGTTCCGGATAACCGCCGTTTTTGACGATCGGCGCGATGCGACCGCGCATTTGCTTGCCGTCCGGTTCGACCGAGTATTCCGACGCCAAGTCGCCGAAAACTTCTTCGAGCGGACGATTTTCTTTCGCCGGAAGGGTTCGCGCCTTTTGCCAAACGTCGCGAGCGCGGCGCTCGTCGTTAAGGACGATTCCCAAACATTGAACGCTTTCGCCGAAATTCGCCTCGTAAGCCTTGGCGATTTCTTCTTCGGTAATCTTAACCTTGCCTTCGGAGAGTTTGCGGAGCGCGACGCCCGGCCAAACGATCGATTTTTTGTAATTTTCTTCGGTCGTTTGGTATTTCTCCAGCTCGGCGCGGAGGTAAGTTTTCACGTCCGGCGAACCGTCCGGGAGCGGATACGTCGTTTCGGCGGCGCGGACGAAAATGTCGGTCGCGACGTCGGCGTCGGTAACTTCCAACCCGACTTTTTTGCATTCTTGGCGAATCAACTCGATCGAAACAAGCGCGTCGAGGTCTTGCTTGGCGTACAGCCGCATACACATTTCGACGACCGCGTCGAGGAGAATCGGTTTCCCGTCGACCGTCGCGGCGACGTTTGGATATTGTTTGCGGAGTTCCGGGTTGCCGATCACGTTGACGACGTTCGCTTCGCGGCCCAAACGGGCGAAGAGTTCGTCGGCTGCGGAGCGGAGTTTCGCGGCGCTCGCTTGAACTTGGAGGCGTTCCTTCACTTCGTCGATTTTTTCCTCGGGAACGACCGGGGCGTATTTATTTTCGCAACGGAAAACGACGAACTGATCTTGCGGGCCGTAAGGGCCGATCGTTTCGGAAATTTCGCCGACTTCGAGCGCGAAGAGCAGGTCTTCCATCTCTTTTTCTTCGAGCATTCCGCGGAAGATCGGCTGCATACGTCCCTTGTTCGACGCGGTAACGACGTCGAGCGACTCGTTTTTCGCGACCGTTCCGAACGATTCCGGGTCGGCGAGAACGCGAGCGCGAACGTCGTCGGCTTTTTCCTTCGTTTCGCAGACGATCATTTGGAGCCCGACCGACGGGCCGTAAGATTTCAGATAAGCGGCTTCGAGTTCTTCGTCGCTCAATCTAATTTGGTCGGCGACGAGGACTTGCAGCGCCAAACGCGGCCAAACGACCTCTTCGGCGTACTCTTGATAACTCATCGACGAGTCTTTTTGAACGACGTCGAGGTATTGGCGGCGGTCGAGGCGGAACGATTTCGCCATTCGGTCGATTTCCGCGTCGACGTCGGCGCGAGTGATCGAAACGCCCTGACGCTTGCACTCGGCGAGGACGAGCGCGCGGTTCAAAATGCGGGACAAGACCTCTTCGCCGTGCGCTCGCAACGACTCGGCGCGCAGTTCGTCGAGGGTGATTTGAACGCCGTTGACGTCGGCGACGATTTCCGGGTAAAGCCGTTGAGCGTCTTGACGAATCGGGTTTTCCGCGGCGACGCTTTGCGCGACTCGCGTCGCCGAGCGGCGAACGTTCGACGCTTGACGTTCGGCGGCGAACGACGCGTCGACGACCGAAAACGAGACCGCGACCGCGGCGGCGGCCAAAGGCGAGAGAACGCCGAACGCTCGACCGCGCCCAAGAATCTTCTTCAAACCGTTCATTTTTCGAAACTTTCGCTTGCTAATTTCTTCGTTTCAAGGAGGGGAAACGCCCGACGAACGCCGGTCGTCTATTCGCTTCAAGCGGTTCGAAAGCGCGTTTTTCGCCCGTTTCCAGGAGCGCGTTTCGACCGAACGTTCGCACTATAACGTTTTTCGCGTCGCCGCGTCAAGAGCGTTTTTCGATTTTTCGCCGCCGTCGTCTTTTTTGTCGAACCTTTCTTTTTCGGCGCGAAAATCTTCGTTCGCGTTTTTTTTCCGCGCCGCGCTTCGCCGCTTTCTCCGGGCCCGCTTGCCAAACGCCGCGCCTAAGGTAAAATGAGAGAACGCCGTTCGCCCGCTCGGCGAACCGTCGAAGCGGAAAATCGCTTCCTTTTTCCCCGCGATAATAAAAACGACAAAACCAATAGAGAAAGGAGAAAAAAATGTCGACCCCTAACGTCGAAACGGAAAAAACGTTCGTAATGCTCAAACCGGACGCGCTCGAACGCGGACTGGCCGGCGAAATTATCGGTCGTTTGGAACGCAAAGGGCTGCGCTTGAAGAAAATCGAACTGCGAACCGTTTCGAAGGAACTCGCGGCGCGCCATTACGCCGAACACGTCGAAAAGCCGTTTTACCCGAAATTGGAAGCGTATATAACGCGCGGCCCGGTCTTGGCGACGATTTGGGAAGGACGCAAAGCGATTACCGTCGTTCGCGGTCTCGTCGGCGCGACCGACTCGACGAAAGCCGCCGCCGGAACGATTCGCGGCGACTTCGGGTTCGACGCGACCGAAAACCTCGTTCACGCGTCCGACTCGCCGGAATCGGCGGAACGCGAAATCGGCGTCTTTTTCGGCGAATAGTCGACGAAACGTCGGTAAAACGACGCGGAAACGGCGGCGCGTCAACTCGAACGTCTCCGCGCCGCCCGCAAAGTCGGCGTTTTTTACCGGCTCCCCCCCCTTTTAACGTCGGCGACGTAAACTTAGCGAAAAGAATCGCCGCCGAGAGCGTTCGTCGGCGGTCGCCAACCGCAGAAGGATAAATTAAGGGGGGAAAAAATGATTTCTCGCGCCGCGCAAGAAAAACTCGCCCGCGTGTTCGACGGGCCGACGCTAACGCTTTTAGGAACGGTCGACGCCGACGGGCGCCCTTGGACGCGATACGTTATGGGCGTCCTCGACGACCGC
>JAZQAP010000306.1:0-3579 GCA_045545275.1 Thermoguttaceae bacterium
AAGCGCGAAACAGACCGCCGACGCCGAGATCGCGGCGCAACAAAAGCGAGCCGACGCGGAGGCGGCCCGAAACGCGGCGCTTCTAAACGGCGGAGCGAGCGCGGGCGGGGCGGGCGCGAACGTCGACCGTTCGGAACTCGAACGTTTGCAAAAGTTGCAAGCGGAGCGGGCGGCGGCGAACGCTCGAATGGTCGCGGCGCAGGAGGCGATGATCGACGCGGCGGTCGAGTCGGCGAAAACGGAAGTTCAAAAGCTCGAAGCGGAAAAGGCGAACTATCAAGCGATTCTCGAACAGCTTGGCGGCGCGCAAGGTTCCGCCGAAGTTCGGGCGAAGATCGAAGCGCTCGACGAGGAGATCGAGAAGGCGAAAGAAGCCGAGTCGGAGGCCGCCGCGAAGGAAGCGGAAAGCGCGAAACAGACCGCCGACGCCGAGACAAAACGCGCCGAGGAAGCGAAAAAAGCGGCGGAAGCGGCGGCGCAAAAAGCTCGCGACGACGCGCTTAAAGCGAGCGGAATCGCGGACTTCGCGCCGACCGAAACGCCGCTCGACTTGACCGACGCGAAAGCGGGCGCCGCGAAGTACGCCGAGTGGGCCGCCGCCGTCGACGGGACGACGATCGCCGTCGAAGACGTCGCGCAAGCGACCGGCGAGCTGAACCGTCGAACGCTCGAAGCGCTCGACGCGGAGGCGAATTTCGCGGCGAAGTTGGCGGAACTCGAACCGCCGAAAACGCTCGAAGAGGAGGTCGCCGCGTCGCTCCAAAAATACGCCGACGCGCTCGAAATCGGCGCAATGACGCAAGAGGAATATAACGAACGCAAAGCGCAAGCGGACGCGCTTCTCTTGGCGGCGAAGGAGCAAGAGTCGAAGGCGGCGGAAGACGCGGCGGCGCAAAAACGGGAGGCGACCCGGGCCGAACTCGGCGTCGACGCGCTCCTCGAATCGCTGAAAACGCCCGCCGAAAAGCTGAAAGAGCGGCTCGACAAGATCGACGCGGCGTTCGACGACAAGGCGATTACCGCCGACGAGCGCAAAAAGCTCGAAGAGGCGGCGCGGCGCGAGTTCGACCCGCAAGACGACGCAACGGGCGCGGCGAAAGAACTTGCGTCGGCGGCGCGGGACTTTTCGGCGTCGGCGCAAAAGTCGGGCGAGTCGTTAGCGTCGAAGCTAAACGCCGCCGAAGCGGGAAGTTCCGCGCTTTACTCGATGCAAGTCGGGGCGGCGAAAAACTACCAAACGAAAGCGCTCGATTACGCGGCGCGTCAAACGACCTTCGCCGAACGTTCGCTCCGCGAGTTGGGGCAAATCCGGCAAGCGTTCGCGACGAACGCGATTCCTGTTTGGCGCGGTTGATGTAAACGTTGAAATAAAAGGAGAAAGCGAAATGTTGCGCAAGGTCGCGAAGATCGCGGAGAATCCGGGCGCCGACTGGAACGGCGTTTGGCTCAACGGCAAGCCGCGTTTGACCGGTTCCGGCTCGGTCGAATACCGCGCTTACTGCGATTCTCGGGACGATAATCCATACGAGTTTTACGCGTCGAGCAAATTGCCGCAACCGGGCGCGCTTTACCGCAATTCCGGCGTTCGATACACCGGATTTTCAACGTCTTACGACGGCAAGCGCGACGGCTTTTTCTGTTGGCGAATGAACTATTCGCTCGGCGGCGTTCCGGAAAGTTCGGCGGACGACGCGGGCGCCGACGGAGACGAAAACGCCGAAAACGAAACGATTTTGACGATCGACGCGTCGCCGGAGTCGGAAAATTGCGCGCTCCCGTTCGACTTGGACGGCGCGGCGAACGTCAACAGTTTGGGCGAATGGTTCGACGACCCGTTAAACGTTGAGTTTGGGCGACTTGCGTTAACGTTCCGGCGTCGGGAACGGGCGAACCCTTGGCCGCGCGCGCTCGAATTTTGGAACTCGATCAACGCCGAGCCGATTTGGGGGTGCGACGTCGCAACGCTGAAAGTGAAGGCGATCGTTCCGAGTTTGGAGCTGACGACCGGCGGTCGGCGTTGGAACGTGTCGTATTCGATCGTTTACCGCTCGTTAGGTTGGCTTGTAAAGCGCGCCGACGCCGGGTTTTACGCGACCGGTTCGCGCGGCGTTTATCGGATTTTGAACGACGACGGGAGCCCGAAAGAGTCGCCGACGCTCTTGAACGGCGCCGGAGCGGAACTTGCGCCGGGCGCGCCGCCGGTCTACCGAACGTTCCGCGTCAACCCTTGGAAAGACTTCGCGGCGCTGAATCTCCCGAACCCGTTCGACCCGCGTTAAGCAACGAAGTTTCTTTGGTTTATCTTGCGCTGAAACGTTTATAGAACGCGAAACGTGGCGAACAAACGCCGAAAAAGAAAGGAGCCGTCCCCGATGGGAACCCCGATGTTAGTCGACTCCGATTGGCTCGACCGCGCCAACGCCGCCCTAAACGCGCTTGGATTCGGAACCGGAGCCGCCGGAGCGTCAACGGCCGCGTCCCCCGGAACCGCGTCGCGTTTTTACGACGTTCGTCCGGCGCGGATTGTCGGCGAGTGGTCGCGGAACGACGCCGGTCTTTGGTCGGCGAAGGCGAACTTCGTCGTCGGCGACGCGGTCGACGCGTCGTTCGAGTTCGACGTCGCCGCGCCCCTTGCGTTCGAAAGCGAAACCGCGCCGACCGCCGCCGACGCGACCGCGTTCGTCGTTTGGCGCGGGCGTTGGGAACTCTTGTCGGCTCCGGCGGGCGAGGGAAGTCGACTCGGCGTCGGAACCGTCGAAGCGTTGGGCGCGGACTTAAATTGGTACTTGGTTCGTTCGCAACTTCGCGACGCGACGGACGACGAAACGGCGGGCGACCTGCTCGACGTGTTTGACTGGATCGGCGCGAAAACGACGAACGGACTAACGCTCTTGGTCGGGCAAAGCGTCGTTTTCGAATGGTCGCCGACTTGGAAAAGTTACGTCGTCGTCGCGGCGGAGCCGTTAATATGATCGTCGTTCGTCCGAATCGGTTCGACAACCGCAAGGCGGCGTTCGTCGCGCCCGACTGGGTTTACCCGTCCGGCGTTTCGTTTTCGCGTCGCGTTACCAATCCGCTTACCGGCGTTACGACGACGTCGACTTTCGCGAACAATTACTTTGACGACGAATTTCGCGCCGTCGTTCGGTCGTTTAACGCCTCTAAGATCGAGGCGGGCGGAGCGTCGTTTTTTGAAGCGTGTTTGACCGGCGCCAATTTTTACGATTATTCGAGTTACGAAACGGCGACGGCGACGACGTATTACCCGCCCGATTCGTTGCGCGCTTTCCTCGAAAACACGTTTATCGCGAACAGTCCGGAGCGTTGGAACGCCGCGACGTGGTTCGCCGCTCGTCGTTCGACGAGTTCGCAGGGGTATCGGTGGACGCTTTACGTCGCCGAGCCAAGCGCGGATTATCTGTCGGACGCGGTCGCGTTTAACTTCGCGCCCGACTACGGAACGCCGAACGCTTACAATAACGCGCCGCGCTCGACCTCGACGTCGAACTGGGGAGGCGTCTATTGGCCGCGCCCCGTCGTCGGCGTCGAGAATCTAACGACCGGCGAGAAAATCGTTTG
>JAZQAP010000307.1:0-3824 GCA_045545275.1 Thermoguttaceae bacterium
CGGGCCTTAAAATCGCGTTCGACAGGACGGCGCTCGCGCTCGGGCTCTTTTTCGTACTTTACTTTCTCCTTTACTTTTCACGCCGTCAGGACGCCGCGCTCGGCGCCGACGTTTCCCGCTTGGTCGACGCGGAACTGAAAGGCCGCTTTATCGCCGACGAAACGCAAGCCGCCGTCGACGCGCGTCAAACGGAACTCGACGCGACCCGGCGAGTGCTCGCGACCGTCGCCGAATCGTTCGAGGAAACGACCCGAAAACAAACCGCGCTTTGGAGCGAAGCGAACGCCGCCGTCGCGCAAAAGAGCGCCGAACTTTCCCTCGACGCCGCCGAACGGTTCGCGACCGCGCTCGACAAAGCGCTCCGCGACGGTTGCGACGGTTGGGCGCGAACGCTCGCCGAAACGCAGCGCCGCTTCGTCGAAGAATCGCTCCGCCCGGCCCTCGACGCCGCCGCGCAAAACGCCGCCCGACTCGACGCGCTCGAAGAAAAGATCGCTCGCGAAACGGAAGCGCTCGACGCGACGCTCCGCGCTTGCGCCGACGTCGCCGCGCTCGAAGACCGGCTCGCCCGTTCGCTCGAAAAAATCGCCGAAGTCGGCGCGTTCGAAAAAACGCTCAACAATCTTTCGGCGACGGTTTGTCTTCTCAATTCAAGACTTGCGTCGACGCCGGTCGCGTCGTCCGCCGCCGACGCCCAACCCCGCGAAACCGCCCGGCTCCAAGCGGAAGCGTTCGCCGCGCTCGACGCGCTCGAAAGCGATCTCGACGCGTCGAACGCCGTCGCGCCGACGCCCGAATCGCCCGTTTCGCCGCTCGCCCCCTCCGCCGCGTCCGCGCCCGCGCCGAAATCGCCGCGCTCGACGCTCGGTAAAAAACGCTCCGCCTAACCGTTCGCCCCGCGTTTTCCGCAACGCCAACCCTTTCGTTTTCAACGTTTAAACCGTCCGCCAATGAAACGTCGTTCCAGCGCCGCCGAAGAAACGGTCTCCCTTTTCCCGTTTCTCGCCGTTCTCCTCTGCACGATGGGAACGCTCGCCCTGATTTTCGCGATCGCGTCGCAAAACATCGCGCCGGACGGGAGCGCCGCCGCGCCGTCGAACGGCGAACAAGCCGAGAACGGCGCCGCGCCTGTCGACGATCTCGCCGCGGAATACGCCGCCGCGCTCGCGCAAACCGACGGCGCGACGCTCGAAGAATTGGAAGCGGAAACGGAATCGCTCGTTTGGTTCGCCGACGAGTTGAACGGCGTCAAAACGCGAACGCAAGAAGCGCTCGAAAAGGAACGCGCTCGCCTCGCCGCCGCCGAAAAATCGCTCGGCGACCTCCGTTCCGAGTCGAGCGTCGCGAAAAAACGCCTCGAAACGCTCGCCGCCGAAACGATCGCCGCGCCCGGCGAAGACGCGCTCGCGCTTCAAGCTCAAATCGACGCGCTCGACGCCGAAATCGAACGCCTCCAAGAGGAAACGCAAAAACTCCGCGAAAAAAACGCCGACGCGAAACGCTCTTACGCGATTCTTCCTTACCAAGGAAAAAAGGGCGTTTTCCGCCGTCCGATTTACGTCGAGTGCAACGAAAACGGCGTTTTCCTCCAACCGGAGGGCGTTCCGTTCCTCTCGACCGACTTCCTTTTGGCGCGCTATCCCGGCAATCCGTTCGACGCCGGTTTGCGAGCGGCGGCGCGGCGTTTCGTCGAACTTAGCGGCGAAAAAACCGCCGACGGCGAAACGGTCGAGCCTTACCCGCTCTTGATTATCCGCCCGGGCGGCGCGAACCGTTATTACTCGGCGGTCGCCGCGCTCGCGTCTTGGGGAGGCGACTTCGGATACGAATTCGTCGCCGACGACCAAGAAATCGTTTACCCGGAACCGGATCCGGTTCTCGCCGCGACGGTTCGCGAACAAACGGAGTTTTCGCGACGTCGGTTAGCCGCTCAATTAACCGCGCTCATGTCGGCGCGCAACGCGACGACGTCGTTCGCGGGCGCGTCTCGGTTCCGCGCTAGCGGTTCCGGCGGCGGCGCGTCTTTCGGCGGTTCCGACCTTTCTTCCTCCGACGGCGGCGCGCCCGCGTCGGCGCTCCAAGCGCGCTTAGGTTCGCAAGTAAAACTCGGCTCCGTCGGCGGACTCGGCGGCGCTCCCGGTTCGAGCGGTTCGCCCGGTTCGAACGGATTGGACGCGCCGGTCGCTTCCGGCGGAACCGGTTTCGCCGCGAACGCCTCCGCCGTTCCTAACGCGCCGGGAATCCCGACCGGCGTCGGAGGCCCCGTCGACGCGGCGTTCGCGCTCGGCTCCGGTTCCGAAACGTCGTTCGACGCGGCGGCCGGAACGCCTTTGCCGCGCTATTCCGGAGACTTCGCCCAATTTGTTCGCTCGGCCCCGCCCGCCTCCGTTTCCCCGTCGGCGCAAAACCTCCAAAACGCCCAAAGCGTCCAAAACGCGACGCCGGAAACGACCGCGCAAACCCCCTCGAACGGCTCTTTCGCGCAAGGCGCCCAACTCGCGATACCGCACGCCGCGGCGCAAACGACGCAAACGCTCCCGCCGTCGTCGGTCGCCCAAAACGCTTCGAACGCCCAAACGACGCGACCGTCTCAAAACGCGTCGACGCCGTTCCTTGCGCAATTCCAAGAGACGTCGCAAACCGCCCGAAACGCGCAAACCGCCGCGTCGCCGATCGACGCCCGCCAAACGCTCGGGAACACGACGTTCGGGGCCGGCGCGACCGGCTCGTCCTCGTCCGGAACGTTAGCCGACTCCGGCTCCGGCGCGACCTCGACCCGCGTCGAAGCGACCGAGCCCGAAAATTCGCGCGTCGAACGGCAAAACGCTCGTCGAAATCCGAACGCAATTCGCATTTCCGACGAACTGCGCCGCCCGTCGCAGCAAGGACTCGAACGCGGAATCCGGGTCCTCTGCTCCGCCGACCAACTCGTTTTCCCCAAACAGCCGGGTTTGCGCTCCGCGACGACGGTCGCGTTCGCCGCCGACGCGCCGCTTTCCTCCGTCGAACGCGAACTTTCGGACGCTATCGTCTTTTGCGTCAAGAGTTGGGGCGTCGCCGGTCGCAACATGTACTGGGCGCCGTTCCTGAAAGTCGAGGTCGCGTCGAACGGCGAAGAGCGATTCCGCGAATTGTCGGAGTTTTGCCGAACGCAGGGGCTGACGGTCGTTCGCGCCGATTAACCGTTTGAGACGGTCGCAACGAAAGCGCCAAAACCGCGCGTCGGCGGGAATCCCCGGTCTTTTCGTTTGGTTCGAATATTTGGTCTTTGCTGGATTCCGACGAATAAAAGCGCGTTCTCGCCGCCTATTTTCGCCGGAAATCCGCTTGTCTCTCTTTTAAAATCGGGTAAATTATCTATAAAGAAACGTCGCGGTCGGGCGACGGGTTAAATTTTTCCCGTTCCTTTCGTCCGCGTTCGAATCGAAGACCGTCCTTTCCCCCCTTGGGCGTCTTTGCGCGCGTCGCTTCCTCGGCGACATTCCCGCGTTTTCCGTTTCTTTTCCTTTCCTTTATTTTTGTCGACGGCGCGTTTTCCCGAGCGGCTTTTTCCGTTGTTTCTTCGACGGCGGTCGCGGCGGGCGGAGGCGTATTGTCGACGCGACCGCGCTTTAACGCGCGGCCCGTTTCGCCGTTCCCTTTACTCGTCGACCGCCGTTATGAACTTCGATTTCGAAAATAACAACGACCGCCGTCTCGACCGCGACGCCGCCGCCATGTTTGAAAACGCCCTACTGCGCGACGAAGCTAAAGATTACGTCGACGACACGTCCTTTATTTTCCGTTATTTTCGTCGTTTAAGCGTCGAAAAAGAAGACGAATAC
>JAZQAP010000308.1:0-7290 GCA_045545275.1 Thermoguttaceae bacterium
CGACAAAGTTGCCGCGCGGTTTCGGCAAAAGCGGCTCGATTTTTTTGTATTGTTTTTTAGTGATCTTCATTCGCGCATTATACCATATTCGCAACGGTTGCGCAAGAGGAATTTCAGATTACAGCAACACGCCCTAATGAAGGCAACTTTCTGCGCAACCCTTGCGAGTCGCGTTCTTCGCGACGATCTGATTGGCGCGCTAGGTTGGTTTAGTCTTTTTGAAATATTGTTGGTGAAAGTTTTTTCTTTAATATTTAGTTGACCGCCGTTTATTTTAGCGACGTATCGCTTGATTTACGAGAATGAACGCTTCCGTCGCGTTTAAAAATTGTTGTTGTAACGCGTTTTGCAACGGTGTTTATGTGCTTGCAAATGGATCGGTCTCGCTCCAGGTAGGACGCCGTTTGGGAGATATTGCGTCGAGTAAATTTTGGAGTATAATGGGGAATAGTGATTTGGCGTAAGCGCGGGCGTTCGTTGGAAGTCTGATAACGGACGCGGCGGCAGGCGTTGAGAAACGGCGTGAAAATATCAAGTCTCATATTTGGGGCTATTGAACGTAAGCGAGCGCGACGATGACCTCTAATCGACAAAACTTTTTTAACCTTTCGACTTCGCAAAACGAACAGACGCTTCGCAAAGAAGCCGACGAAACGGGCGCCGAACTTGTGTTTGAATTCGATTATTTTGCGAAAATCAACGGCGCGCTTTACTACAACGACGCGCCGCTTTTCAACTCGCTCGACGTAATCAACAATTCGACTCGCGAAATTGCGTGTTTGCGGCTTGATTTTCATTCAACGCCCGAGTTCTTTAAACCGTTTTCCGTCTATCTCGACCGTCTTGCGCCCGGCGAACGCCGCCGCGTTGTTCGCTTCGATATGTCGTTAGATTACGATTTTTTAGCGCGAATTTCCGAGCAAACGCGCGCCGAAATTCTAATCGACGCTTTTGAAAACGAACGAAAAAAGCCGGAAAAAGAAGAACGGACGAGCGCAATCAAAGCACCGGACGGTTGGGAAGTCATTCGCGTTGAACAAGATAACGCGGAAGAAAGCGTCGAACCGCTTTATTCGCAATCGTTTCCGGTTGACGTTTGCGCTAACGACGATTGGTTCGGAATCGGGATTTTGCCAAGTTTTTTGGCCGCGTTCGTTACGCCGAACGTCGACTCCGTCGCTCGGCTGATGGGCGACGCGGCGTAAATCCTTAAAAACAAAAATCTTAAACCGGCGTTCGAAGGGTATCAATCGCGCGACAAAAAAAGAGTTTACGACGTCGTGCGCGCCGTTTACGAAGCGATCGCGCAACGCCAAATTCGTTACGCGACGCCGCCGGCTTCCTTTGGCGAAAGAGGGCAGCGCGTTCGCTTCGCCGACAAAGTGTTGCGCGATAAACTTGGAACTTGCCTTGACTTGTCGCTTCTTTTTGCGAGCGTGTTGGAAGAATGCGGGTTGCATCCGCTGATTTTGCTTTACTCCGGACACGCGTTCGTCGGTTGCCATTTGAAGGAAACGACGTTTTTAGAAGCGTTTGAAGACGATCCGCAAGCGTTGCGCAAGCGCGTCGAACTCGACGATCTCGTCGTTTGGGAAACGACGTTGGCGACCGACGGTTCGAACGTGACGTTTAATATCGCGGAAAACACCGCGAAAAAACGACTTGTAGACGACGACGGTTTTATCGGCGCCCTCGACGTGCGCCGCGCTCGATTGGAGCAAATCCGCCCGCTTCCTTTAAAACGCGGGAACGACGATTCGCTTGAGATTAATTTTGACGCGGAAAAAGCGGCGCGAAACGCTCGAATGGCGACCGACGCGGCGCGTCCGCTGTTGCCGGAAATCGAAACTCCGCTCGAAGTTTTGACGCCGAAAAATCGCGTCGAGCGTTGGAAACAAAATTTGCTCGACCTAACGTTGCGCAATAAACTCTTAAACTGCAAGGATAAACAAACCGTTTCTATCTTGCCGCCCGACGCACGCTTGAGCGAGACGCTCAAGCGTTTGGGCGACGGCAAACAATTTTTGATTCGTCCGGCGCAGTCGGTTCTTAAAGACGATTCGCCGCGAGATTTCGGCGCGGTGGAGCGGCGCAAAGGCGTCGACGTACCGCAAGCTGTTTTGAAAGAAGGCGTTAAGAAAGGCGTTCTTTTTGCGAAACCGGAAATCGAGGAAGAAGAGCTTCAAAAACGCTTGACGAAAATTTATCGCGACGCTCGTTCAAGCCTTAACGAAGGGGACGTCAACACGTTGTTCTTGGTTTTAGGCGTCGTCGAGCGCGTTTCCGATCGCGACGGTAAAAAATATCGCGCGCCGCTTCTTTTGATTCCGGTCGATATGACGCAACTCTCGAAGAAGGAAGGGTCTATTATCGAAGCGTCGGACGACGAAGCGCGGTTGAACGTAACGCTTTTTGAGTTGATGAGACGCGATTTTGAGAAAGAAATTCGCGGACTCGACCCGACCGCGGAACTGCCGACCACCAGCGGCGGCATTGTCGACGTCGAGACGATTTTCCAAATCTT
The DNA here is from genome assembly GCA_045545275.1 of Thermoguttaceae bacterium. Classification (GTDB taxonomy): domain Bacteria; phylum Planctomycetota; class Planctomycetia; order Pirellulales; family Thermoguttaceae; genus RUG369. The sequence continues at coordinate 2,525 of JAZQAP010000308.1, forward strand.
TCGACGCGAACTTCTCGACCTCTCGGAATGGGAATTGAAAGATGAAATTTGTCTCGGAAACTTTTCTTTTCAAAAGTTCATTATGTGGTCGGATCTTAACGAACATATCGACGAACTTGAGGAAACGCCGCTTGTCAATCACTTGATTTATACGCCGAAAGAGCGTTTCGACGACGGCGTCGAAGAGATCGAGGCGGACGAAGTCGACTCGGTTGCCGTCGACGAAATTATCGCGCCGTTGAGCGCGGACTCGTCGCAAATCGCGGCGCTGTTGAACGCGGCGGCGGGGAAAAACTTCGTGTTGCAGGGCCCGCCGGGAACGGGAAAATCGCAAACGATCGCCAACATTATCGCGCATTGCCTCGCGGAGGGAAAAACAACGCTTTTCGTTTCGGAGAAACGTGCGGCGCTCGACGTTGTTTATCGTCGGCTTTGCGGGTTAGGGTTGGAGCCGTTTTGTTTAGAGTTACACTCGAATAAAACGGGAAAACGGCAGTTGCTCGATCAACTTCGCCTCGCGCTTGAGTTTTCGGAAGAGACTCAAGTTAAAAATTGGACAAATGTAAACGACGAAATTGAATATCTTAAAGACGAACTTAACGAATACGTCGACGAGTTGCACCGCGTTTGGCCGAACGGTCAAACTCTTTATCAAGCGTTCGCGACTCTTGCGAAATTGGAGGCTTATCAAGGGAAGGCGGCGCGGTTTCTATCGACGGGACGAGATTTGTTTGGCGGCTCTTTGTCGCGAACTCAAAACGCGGGGCAAAGACCGACGTTTGGGGCGAACGTTCGACGCGTCGACTCGTATTCCGATATTCCCGAAGAAGAATTTTATCGTCTACTTAATTTAGGCGAAGAAGCGGTTTCCGTTCTTGAAAACGTTCCTAAAATCGCTTGGACCGACGCGCTCGATTTTGGCGCGACAGAATGGGGGCCGCGTTGGAATCGCGAAGTTATCGAGGTTGCGCAAAGAATTTGCGGCGTTGAATCGTCGTTCCGCTCGAATTTTGCGTTCCTTACGGAACTTACGCCGGGGCTTGCGCTTGGCGACGACGTCGATCGTTGGCGTTTGATCGCTAATTTAACGGACGAGATTGCAAAAATCGAAGCGCCGACGCCGCGCGGACTTTATTCGAAGGCTTGGGACGCGACCGAAGCGAAGATTCGACGTTGGATAGATTTAAGCGTTCGAAGCGAGGAGGCGCAAGAACGACTCGAACAGTTAGACGCGCAACAATTCTTTACGCTTTATCGCGCTCCGTTGGCGGAACGAGCGGCGGCGCGGGGCGGTTTGCGATTTGGATCGTTTGACTTTAACCGCTCCGAGGCCGACGCTTGGATGGGCGGCGCCTTTGAAGCCGAGTCGGGACGGCGTTTGCGCGAGCGTTGCGTCGAGTTGGGCGACGCCGTAAAAGCTCTGAAATTGTTGTTTATCGGCGTCGCGAAAAAACTGAATTGGAACGCGTTAAAGTTTGACGATTCAATCGGCGGGGTTAGCGAACGCCGCTTCGACGAGCTTGCTCAAATTTTAGAAACGTTGCGTTCGAATCCGGCGCCGACGAACGTTCGCTTGACAAGCGATTGGAACGACTTCGCGTCGCAAATGCGCGATTTTTCCGAGTTGGGACGGCGTCGCGACGCGGAGGCGAAACGCTTGGTCGGGCTCGACGTCGAGCGGCTTCTCGCGTTCCAATTTCCGCAAAACGCCGCGGGAGAAACGCTTGCGACGGTCGCGCCGGGACTTTTTGCGTTGCGTTCCGTTCGAGTCGAGGGGGAAACGGCGGAAACGCAACGCGTTGTTGAAAAAGAGGTTGCGAGTTTAGCGTTGACGAGCGAAAACGCGCGAATGCAAGACGACTTGGGGCCGCAAGGCGATTTTCGCGCGGAGCTCGACCGCTTTTTGCAAACGCTTGACGCGGCGCTTCAAAACGGAATGGAAACTTTTCGTTTGTTTGGAGTTAAAGACCGTTTTAGCGAAAGCGCCGCGGCGATTTATCGGTCGTTGTTAAGCGCGTTGACGACGGAGCCGGCGCCGCCGACCGATCGATTTTTAGCGAACGATTGGGAGGAATTTTCGGCGTCGGCGCGTCGATTGATCGAATTAACGCAAATTCGCGACGCGCTTGCGGAACAAATTAAAGATTACGACGCGGCGAAACTTTTGCAATTTGACGCGGCGCAAGCGGAGGTCGACGGCGCTATCGTTCCCGCCGGAATTTTTGCGCTGCGCAACATTCGTAAAATCAACGAGTTGGAGTTTTCCGCGCCGACGTTCGAGGACCTGGAATCGGAAACGCCAAATAAAGAAAAACGCGGCGCGTTCGCCGACGCGTTGAGCGAGTTTTTACCGACGATCGACGGCTTGTCGCAATCAACCGCTTCGTTGGCGCGGCGGCTTGAATTGGACGGCGCGAACGAGGAAACGGCGGCCCTCCTGCGACGATTGTTGGACGAAGCGAAAGGAACGACCACGCCTTCGAGCGCTTTTCTTGCGAGCGACTGGAACGAGTTTTCGTCGCGTTTGCAAGCGGCAAGCGTCGTCGGTCGCGCGCGACTTGACTTGTTCGACGACGTCGCCGAAAGCGAACTCGATGAAATTTCGGACTTTAACCTCTCTTCGTTTGACGAAAACGCGCTCGCGGAAACGCGTCGAATCGGCAAAACGGCGGCGGAAATCGCGTCGCGTTTCGCGGAAACCGCGACGGCGTTGAGTCGTGAAGACGCGGCGAAAGATTGGGAAGAAACCGCCCGAACTTGGCGCGAAACGCTCGACGTTGAACGCGAAGTAACCAACGAAATTAAAGAACTTGACGCGACTCTTGCAAGTTTCGAAGCGGACGCGGTTTTGCGTTTCGACGTCGCCGACGTAAAACGACAATACGAAGCGACCGCGAAAACGTTCTTTTTGTTCCGAGCGAAAGGGAAAAGGAAGATCGCCGCCGCGTTGAAAAGCGTTGCAAAGCCGGAATTTAGCGAAGCGGTTAAACGCTTAAAGTTCAAAGATTATGCGGAAATTTTGAACGCGATCGAGCGTCGCGGCGACTGCGAACGTCGACGCGACGAATTGCGGGAAAAGCTTGACGCGCTTGGCGAAAGTTGGCGCGAAACGTTGGAGCGCGAGAACCAATTTTGGGACGAAACTCGCCGCGATTGGGCGCGCGACCGCAAACGCTGGGGACGCTTAAACGCCGATTGGCCGTCGTTTAGCGATTGGCGCGAACTCGACGCCGCCTCGAAAACAGCCGAACGGCTTGTCGAAATCGCGACGAAAGGGATTGACGACGCCGCGGCGCGCGACCGCGTCTTGAACGCCGTCGGCGAGTTTTGGTTCGATTTAAGCGATAAGAAGTCGAGCTTGGACGATAAAAACGACTCGGCGTCGACGTCGGAAACGCAAAAGCAAGAAATAAACGGAGAAAACGACGCGCCGCCGCAGTTTTCCGCGTTCGATTTCTTTAACGAAACGACCGCGAGCGAACCTAGCGAAACGGTTGAAGACGCCGCGTCCGATTCGTTGGAAAATATCGTCGCTTGGGAAAGCCTTTCGTTTGCCGAATCGGCGGCGCAAACGGAAACTCGACGTTTCGACGAAGTTTGGGCGCGATTCGAAGAACTTCGCGCGTCGTTTTTGCGAACGTTTGTCGCTTGGAAAGACGATTTCGAACGGAGCCAGCGAGACGTCGTGTCGACGTTGCAAGGCTTGAACGGTCGCTTGGGCGAGTTGGCGAATTCAAAGAACGGTCGCGTCGACGTCGGCGCTTTGTTGAGCGCGTTGGACTCCGGCGATAAAATTGCCGAAATTGTTCGAACAACGTTGGTTGGAGTATACGAGGAGAATATTCGCAAGAATATGTTGAACTCTTTGGGCAAGCAATGGCGAAGCGTTCTCGTCGAAGGTTCGGAAAAGGGCGTCGCGCTCCGACGTTGGCTTGAAAGTTGGGCGCGTCTAGAAGAAAACGTCGAGGGCTTTGCCGCGCGACTAATCGATTGGCAAAACGAACGACAAATGCAAGATAAGGAGTATGAAGAGCTTACGACGCTTTACCGTTCGCGTTTTGAGGCGGAACGCCCGAACGATTGGCGCGATTTGGATAACGCGATCGACGTCGGCGACTTGGCGTTCCGTCAGATTAGCGAACTTTGGGGCGTTGAAATTGAGCGCGATTCGTTGGTCGGCGAACGCTTTTGGAGCGATTTGAATCAACTTTGGCGCGAATTAAGCGACGAATCGAGCGCGGTTTACGTTGGCGTCAAACGTTATTGCGCCGTTTGGAACGAGTATTTGAAACGATTGGCCGCGTTTGCCGAAGCGCTGAACGAACCGATTACGATCGAAGGCGGCGACTCGGAAAACGCGATCAATCGAACGTTTAACGTCGCCGACGCTTTGACAAAGGCGGTTGACGGCGCGAATCAAAAGGGCGGCGATACGCAAGTTTGCGAACTTAACGTCTTTATCGATTGGGTTTATCGTTTTGCGGCGGCGCAAGTCGAAACGTTGCGAATCGAAAACGAATTGGGGGCGGGCGCGAGCGTTCTTTTCGCTAACGGATGTCGCGACATAGTTTCCGCTTTGCAAAGAGTCGAGGAATTAGCCGCTTTCGACCGAAAAATTTGCGCTTGGAAGTTTCCGCTCAACGTCGACGTCTTGCGCGATCGCGTTGGCGTGGCGCGTGCGAACTCTTTTGAAAACGAGTGTAAAGATCTTTTTGCCGAGCGCTTGGCGGCGGTTTGCAGGGGTTGGGGTGAGTTTCGGCCCCCTT
>JAZQAP010000309.1:0-2815 GCA_045545275.1 Thermoguttaceae bacterium
CCGGCGACCATCGTTTGACCGTAAACGTTGACCGGGCAAGTCGGCTCGTCGTCGCGGTACCCGCCGCCGGGGCGCCCGCCGAAGACCATGTCGACCGAGAGGTGAACGAGCCGGATTCGGCGCTTTTCGGCGTACTTCGCCAAGTTGCTAACGATTTCGACGTTCAGCGCCCAAGCGAGCGGCGGGTCGAGTTGGCAAGCCTTGAGCGCGCAGTTCCCGGCGCAGTCGAGGATCGCCGCGATTCGCTTTTCGTCGAGGAGGCGTTCGAGCGCCGCGTAGTCTCGCAGGTCGGCGTAAATCAAGTCGGGCGCCGGGAAGTCGACGTCGGTCTCCTGCACCGCGCCGAAAACTCGACCGGGAAAACGCGACTGAAAATAAGCCAACGTTCCGTAGCCCGCGACCCCGGTAACGCCGGTGATCAAGAGCGGAAGGGGCGGCGTCGGGAGGCGGCGACCGTCCGGCGCGTCGAGTTGGCGGCGGCATTCGTTCAACATTTCGGGATAAGTCGGACGGCGATAAACGCGCATTGGCGGGACTTTCGGGGAATTGGGGGAAATAGGAAAAACGGGACGCGGGAAAGCGAAAGGCGGCGGACGAACGAGCGTCAAAACGCCGATATTAATAGATAAAGGGGAAAACAGGTCGCCTAACGCCGTTCGAGGAACGCTCGAACCTTTCCATTTTACCGGAGAAACGCCGTTCGGAAAGGCGGGGGGGCAAAACCGCCGTCGAACGGGCGCGGCGGGGGAAAACGGAAGGTAGAATACGTTGAATAGGCAAATTGGCGAAAATGAACGTCGCGCCGAAAGAAACGCTTCGTCAAAATGTTCCGTTTTTTCAACGTTTTTTTACCGGAATCTTGGAAAGTCGCCGCGAAAACGCTTGACACGCGCCCCTTTTTGACGTTATCATAGAGGATAATGGCGTCGAACGCAGTTTTTGGAATCGACGAGCGAAACCAATATGTTGGGAGATAAAATGAAAACTTCTTCGTTATTCAAAATGGCCGGAGCCGCGCGAGCCGTCGCGGGCGCGCTTGTCCTTTTCCTTTGCGTCGGCGCGGTTTCCGCGCAAGGTTATAAGGAAGCGAAGGTCGACGAGGCTCTCGCCGGTCAAAAAAGCGCCGTTATCGGCGGCGGAGACGCGGCGGCCGTCAAAAACTTTTTGACGAAATATTATCTCGCTCGTTGGACGGTTCAAGCGAACGGGGCGAACCTGCATACTTACCGCGAAGAACTGATCGCCGACGGCGCTTCGTTGAACGGAGCGGCGCAAGAGACTTTCTTGAAGGAGGCGGTCGACGCGCTGACGAAGTACGCCGCGTCGAAAGATTGTTATCCGGCCTGCCGATACAACGCCGTCCTGGCGATCGGAACGCTCGACGTAAAAGCCGCGCAAGAACGCAACGGCGTCGGGACGCCGTATCCGGGCGCGATCAAAACGCTCGCGAACTTTTGCACGAGCGACAAAGAATTCCCCGATTACGTCCGTTTGGGCGCGCTCGTCGGCTTGACGCGGCACGCGGCGATCGGAATCGAAGACGAAACGCTCCGCAACGGCGCGCGCAAAGTCTTCTCGACGATCCTTGACTCGAAATACGCGACGGAAAAGAAACTGCGTCCGGAAATCGGCGAGTGGTTCCAACAAAAAGCCCTCGAAGGCTTGGTCGCTTTTAAAACGCCGGAAGGCGCGAACGGCCCGACCGGAACGCTCGACCTGCTCAAGAAAATGGTCGACGACGACAAACTCGACTTCGAACTGCGCGCGATCGCCGCTCGCGGTATCGGCGCGATGGACTTGACGAAGGTGCAAAACTGGGACTCCGTCGCTCTCGCGACTTCCTTGACGACGTTGGCGCGCGACTTCTGCGTTAGCGAATCGGCGCACATCGATTCCGAACTCCTCCGCGAACAAGTCAAGAGCGCGGCGGCGACGACCGGCGCGACCGGCGGCATGGGCGGCGCGATGGGCGGCCCCGGCGGCGGTATGAGCGGCGGCGCGATGGGCGGCGGCATGGGCGGTCAACAAAGCCAAAAGAGTTTGGAAGCGATGGTCGCTCGCGTTCAATACGGCTTCGACAGCGTTCAAGCCGCGATCAAGGGCGTCGACGGCGGCTCCGGTTTGTTGGTCGTTCTCGGCGGCTCGGTCGAAAAGAAACCGGGCGGCAAGAAAGCGTCCGCCGAAGAGGTTAAAGTCGATCCCGAAGACAAAGTCGCCGTCGCGCGCGAAATGTTAAACAGCGTTCTCGAAGAGATCAAAAATACGAACCAATTTATCGCCGAAGGCCCGCAAAACCCGACCGGAACGATGGGCATGGGCGGCATGGGCGGCGCGATGAACGCCGCGGCGATGCAAGGCGGTCGCGGAGGTCGCGGCGGAGCGACCGTTATTATGGTCGACTCGACCTCGATGAAAGACCATCTCTTGCAACAAAAATTGCGTTTCAACGCGCTTCTCGGCGTCGATTCCTTCTAACGGCGACTCGATTTAAGCCTTGAAACGGCGTCGCTAAAACGACGGCGACAAAAGCAAACGGCGGCGGAGCGCGAAAGCGACTTCGTCGTCGTTTTTTTTCGGACGCGCTCCAAAGCCGCGTCGAGCCCGCGACCGACGGCGAAAGGAAAACGGAGCGGGAAGGCGCGGGGAAAGAGGCTAGGTCAAGAAGCGCGGAACGCTTGTTTCAAGAGGAAAAAAACGTCGGAAAAACAAAAAAACCGAACCGCGAAAAGACGCGTTTCGGTTTTTTCGTTCGATTTTTAGCCGCCCGCTAAACGACGTTTTTAACGACGTCTTTCGCGGCGCTCGCGTCAAAATC
>JAZQAP010000310.1:0-7398 GCA_045545275.1 Thermoguttaceae bacterium
GGCTCCTTCCCCTCGCGGCGGCGCCTAACCTCCCGGGACGCGAGATTTTATATCCGATCGCGACGGTGATGATCGGCGGCTTGCTGACCTCGACGGCGCTGGAATTTTTCGTCCGTCCGGCGCTCTTTTGGCGTTTCGGACTGAAATCGGCGCGACGCGTTATCGCCGAAGCCCAAGCGGCGGACGAACGAGCCCGAACCGAAGAACGCGACGCAACCGCCCGTTTTTAAACGATTTGCCAACGCGGTCGCCAAGTCGCTCCAAAGCGCGGCGCTTCCGAAATTTTCGCAAACGCCGCGCTCGCGCCCCCTCCTAAACAATCGGCGCCGCGCCGAACAAAGCAAACGCAACCTTAATTATTTTAAGAAGTTATATCCAATGAAACTTCCAATTCCCTCCCGACTCGCCCTTTTAACGCCGACTCTTGCGCTCGCGTTCGCTCCCGTCGCTTGGTCGCAAAACGCGCCGTCCCCTTCCGAGGAAACCGCGTTTCCCAACGCGGCGACGAACGCGAAATCGACGCCCGGTTTTGACGACAAAGCCGCCGCGCAAGCGTTCGATTTCGGGCGAACGACCATCGCCGCGTTACAAGAGTTCGCGTTGCAACGACACCCGGCGCTCCAACTTGTCGACGACTTAACCGACGCGGAGCGCGGCGTTTACGTTCAAGCCGGACTCGCGCCAAATCCGACGCTGCGATACGGCGGCGAGGAAATCGGCGCGGACGGGCCCGCCGGAAAACACGGCGTCTCCGTCGAACAGGAATTCGGCGGAGGCGCGCGACGTCGTTTAGCGCAAGAGGCGAGCCGCAAAGCGTCCGTCGCGCTCGACTGGGAACGACAAGTCGTCGCAACCAAAATCCGAAACGACGTGCGCGCCGCGGCTTATCGCCTGTTGATCGCGCAAAAACAGGTCGAATTTCGCCAACAAATCGCGTCGGTTTCGCAGGCGGCGGAAGACCAAGCGCGCAATCTTATCGCGGCGGGCTCGCTTTCGCAGCTGAACTTCATCCAACTTCAAAACCAAACGCGAGAAGCCAACTTGGCGGCGATCAAAGCGAAAAACGCTAAAACCGCCGCGCAAAAGGCTTTACTCGCGGTTCTCGGCGCGCCGAACGGCTCGGTCGAAGCGATTCTCGACGACCCGGAACAACTCGGCGGCGAACCGCTCGACGAAAACGCGACGCTCGACGATATCCTCGAACGAAGTCCGGAGATCGAACGTTTAAAAGCGCAAATCGTTCAACGGCAAGCGGTTCTGAATTACGAACGCGCCCCGAAACGCGAATTTTCGGTCGAGGGCGGCGTCTCGTACGCGTTCGGCGATTCGACGACGTTGGCGAGCGCGGGCGTCGGCGTTCCGCTGAGAATCAACGACCGCAATCAAGGCAACATCCAACGCGCGACCGCCGAATATTTCGCCGCGCAACGCGAACTTGAACGAACGCAACTCAAACTCCGCGCGGAGTTTGCGGAAACGTTCGCCGTTTACAAAAGCGCCCGCGAAGAAGTCCAAACTTACCGCGAAGAGATTATGCCGAGTTTGGAAAAGTTTTTCGGAATGAGTCAGCAGGCGTTCCTTTCCGGCGAAATCGACTTTCTCGAAATTTCGCAAGCGCGCGTCGTTTACATCGAGTCGTCGGTCAACTATCTGGAATCGCTCGAACGTCTTGCGGAATCGATCGTTAAGCTCGAAGGCGCGCTCCTCGAACGTTGTCTCGACGAATAAACGACGCCAAGTCGCTCAACCGCGACGACAAGACGCTGTTTTTCAGCGACGACGCCGGGTCGCGGTTGACGCAACGTTCGTTTGTTTTCTAACGACGCCGCGTCGTTTTTAACTTTGCGCGACGCGGCGCCGCCGTCCCCCTTCCCCTTTATTTTTAACGCTTTAACAACAAGGAAATATCGATGTCGTTCCGAAATTTTTCGTTTGCGACGCGTCTTAGCGCTCTTTGCGGCGCCGCGCTTCTTCTCGTCGGTTCCGCGTTCGGCGCCGACGCCCAAAACAACGCTAAAGTCGGCGAAAACGGCGGTTATTACGTCTTTTCCTACTTTGTCGGCAACGGCGAAGACGGTCTTCATTACGCCGTCAGCCGCGACGGCTACAAATGGACCGCGCTCAACGGGGGCAAATCGGTTTTCGCGTCGCCCCTCGGCAAAAACGTCAAACTGATGCGCGACCCAAGCGTATGTCAAGGCGCGGACGGCGTTTATCGTCTCGCTTGGACCGTTTCTTGGGACGGCAAGTCGATCGGAGTCGCGTCGAGCCGCGACCTGATCGAATGGACCGACGTTAAAGTCGTTCCGACGATGACGCACGAGCCGACCGCGCGCAACTCTTGGGCGCCGGAAGTTTTCTACGACAAAAAGTCGCAAGAGTTTTACATCGTTTGGTCGACGACGATTCCGGGCCGTTTTTCGCCGGCTAACGAAGGAACGAGCGAAGACCGCCTCGACCACCGCGCCTATTACATCACGACGAAAGACTTCCAAACGTTCTCGCCGACGAAACTCTATTTCGACCCGGGCCACAACGTTATCGACGGTTACCTCGCGGAGCAAGACGGCGAATACTTCCTCTTCTACAAAGACGAAACGCTCCGTCCGGAAGCGAAGAAAACGATTCTCGTCGCCAAGGGCAAGTCGCCGGTCGGGCCGTTTGAAAATCCGAAGACGATTTCGGCGCAAAATTGGGTCGAGGGGCCGAGCGCGATTCGCATCGACGGCGCTTGGCTCGTTTTTTACGACTGCTACCGCGACGGCAAGTACGGCGCCGTCCGCTCCGTCGACGGCGAAAATTGGGAAGACGTCGGCGACAAGGTGCAATTCCCGAAAGGGACGCGGCACGGCACGGCGTTTGAAGTCGACCGCGAAACGTTCGAACGCCTCGTCGAAAAATACGGCGACAAGTAAAGCGTTCGCAACCGTTTAAGCGTTTCCGTCCAGTGTTTAAACGGCGGCGCTCGGAGTTCTCGACGCTCCGGGTTCCGCCGTTTTTGATTTTCTTTTAACCGGGCCTTTTTTCAAACGCAACGCCAAAAGACGCTCCCGACTCGTTTTTCAAACGCGGCGAAAAAAAGACGCTCGCCGACCTTCGAAAGTCGACGAGCGTTTTTTATCGAGCGTTCTTTGTCTTAAAACGCAACTCCGGCGATTAAAGCGTTTAGTCGCGCGGCTCTTTCGTTTTGCCGGTCAAGATATACGAACCGACGCGGTCTTTTTCGACGCTCTCGCGCGGAACGCCAAGTTCGCGGGCCAAAATGTCGAGAACGCGCGGGCCGCAGAAGCCGCCTTGGCAACGTCCGCAACCGGGGCGGCAACGACGTTTCACGCCGTCGAGCGTTCGCGCGCCGACCGGACGGCGGATCGCTTCGACGATTTCGCCCTCGGTAATCTGTTCGCAACGGCAAATCACCCGACCGAAACGCGGGTCTTTTTGAGTCAGCTCCGCTTTTTCCGCGTCCGAAAGTTCGACGAAGCGAATTTCCGAACGGTTCGGGTTAAACTCCGGATTTTCCGTCAGTTCGAGCCCGCACTCGCCAAGCAATTCGACGGCGAAACGGGCGATCGCGGGCGCCGACGTCAACCCCGGCGACTTAATCCCGGCCAAGTTGACCAAACCGGCGACGTCCGGGTCGCGCTCGATAATGAAGTCTTTCCCGTCCGGCAACGCGCGAATCCCGGCGAAGTTGCGAATCGAATCGCGGAAGTCGATTTTGTCGCAGAGGAGCGCCGACGCTTCGCGAACGAAGCCGAGCCCGCCGCGCGACGTCGCCGTATCGTCTTTTTCGCCGCCGTCTTGAGCGTCCGGGCCGACAAGCAAATTCCCGTGAACGGTCGGCGACACGAGGACGCCCTTCCCGAGTTTCGACGGGCACATAAAGATCGTCCGCGTCGTCAGCTCGCCTTGGCGACGGTCGAGAATATAATACTCGCCCTTGCGCGGTCGGACTTCGAAGCGCTTACGTCCGATCAGTTGTTGCACCGCGTCCGAGTAAAGCCCCGCCGCGTTGACGATAAAACGGGCGTCCAGCGACGTTCCGTCGGCGAACGTCAAGCGGAAAAAGCCGCCCGGTTTCCCCAAAGCGCCGTCTTCGACTCCACCCAGCGGCGCGCCGTCTTTGTCGAATTTTTCGATTTTAACGACTTCGGCGTTCAAACGGAGTTCGCCGCCGTTGATTACGCCGCTTTCGGCCAGCGCGGTCGTCATCTCGTAAGCGCCGACGATCCCGCCGGTCGGAGCGAGCAACGCGCCGCGAATCGAGTCGTTCAAATTCGGTTCCAAACGGCGAACCGTTTCCGCGTCGACGATTTCGAGCCCCTCGACGCCGTTTTTCGTTCCGTTTTCGAATAATTGGCGCAACGTCGCGAGGTCTTCGTCGCAAATCGCGGCGATTAACGAACCGTTTTGTTTAAACGGGACGGAAAGTTGGCGGCAAAGTTCCGGGTAAAGGCGGTTCCCCTCGACGTTGAAGCGCGCGAGCATCGTCCCGGCGGGCGGGTCGTATCCGGCGTGAACGATCGCCGAGTTCGCTCGCGACGCCCCGAGCGCGACGTCGTTTTCCTTCTCGACCAAAACGGTCTTGACCCGATACTTGCCCAACTCCCGAAAGAGCGCGGAACCCACGATTCCCGCTCCGATAATAGCCGCGTCGTACATCATCGTCGTATGCGTCGCGCCAAACTTGTCGGCGCCAAAAATCAAATTAAGATAAACAACCGCTTCCGGCGCCTCCGACCGTTCGCAAGCGCGCGGTTTGTCCTTATTATTAATATACAGTATAATCGGAAACGCCCGACGCGCAAGAGGGCCCCGGCAAAACTCGCCCCTTTCCGCCGATTCAACGCGTCGAGACGGCGGCGCCCGATTCGGCGTTTTCGGGCGGGATTTCGGCGAGTTCCAATTCGGCAAGCATTCGCCTGAGCGCGCGATTCTCGTCTTTAAGTTCGCGATTTTCTTTTATAATTTCTTTCGCCCCCGACTCTGTTAACGGTTTCATTTTATCGTCGTCGACGACCGGCACGGGCTCGTATCTTCCTTTGGCGATCATCGCGCAACTCGCCACTCCTAAAAAACTAAAAATAAGCGCCGCCGCCAAAAAATAGGAAAATTTTTGATACATCCGCGCATTTTCAATACTCCCAAGCCCTAACCGAATATCGGCGCGCCAACTTCTGAAGTTTTTGTCGTCCTCCTCAAATCGCGCCGCGTCGCCGGTTAGTTCGAAACGGCGTTTCGTCGCGACCATTTGTTCGTTCGTTAAGGCGGTCGCGGTCGTAAAGACTTGCAAGCGAATCGTTTTATCGATCAACCAATTTCGGGCGGCGATTTCGGCGTTTAAGAATTTCAACGTCAGGTCGCGATCGCGCGCGGTCGCCGTTTCCGCTTCCGACTCGTTCTCTTCCGCTTTTCCTCCGCCTTCGTCCGTTTCCCGACGCAGCGTCGTCAGTTCGTTCAAAAGCCTGACGCAAACGCCGAGCCGCGCCGCCCAAATCTCGCGCTTTTCCTTCTCCTTCGCCCGCTCCGCTTCTTGAAATTCTTCCCGCAAAACGGCCAAACGCAGCGATAAATCGGCAAAACGCTCCCCTATTTTCGCGCGGCGCCGCCAATTCGTCAACGCGTCCGCGAACTCGCCGGCGTCGGCGTATCGATCTTTCGGGTCGACCGCCAACGCTTTCAGCGCGATTTTCCGCAACTCTTCCGGCGCGACGTCCTCCGGAATCGGGTCGATTTCGCCCGTCTCCGCTCTTCGCAAAAGTTCGGTCAGCGTATATTTTCCCGCTCCCTCGTGCGGCGCGACGCCGGTCAGAATCTTGTACAATATCCCGCCGAGCGCAAAAACGTCGGCGCGAAAGTCGACCGCCTCGCCGCGTCGCTGCTCCGGCGCCGCGAACGCCAACGTTCCGGCGACGTTTCGCAGCGCGCCCTCCGCCGCGACAAACGCAAAGCCCCAGTCGCAAAGGTAAATTTCGTCGTACTTTCCAAGCATTACGTTCGCCGGTTTCAGGTCGCGATGCACGACGCCGCCCACGCGGTGCGCATACGCGGTAATCGTCGCGATTTTCATTAAAATCGCTAAATTTTCGTCGCGACTCGCGCGGTCGAACGAGTGTTTGCTCCACGCTTCGCCCGGAACGAAAGTTTCGATCAAAATCGGCGGCTCGTTCGGGTCGCCGTCTTGGGACGCGTCGGCCCAAAAGAGCGTCGGAATGTTCGGGTGATCTAGGATTCCTTGCGTTTTCGCCTCTTGCGCGAAGTTTCGCCGGACGTTTCGCCCGCTTTTCACCGCTTGTTTCAACGTCAACAGGCGCCCGATTTCCTCTTGCGAGAGGATAAAAGCGCGCTTTTGCGCCCCTTCTCCAATTTTCTCCATCACGACGTAACGCGCCGTCGTCGACGCGCCGTTCGCCAACTCGACGCGAATGTAAATCCGGTCGCCGGGTTTCGGCGCGTGGTCGCTCGTATCGCGGTCTTTTTCTTCGTCGTCGATCCAGCCGTAACCGTCGTCGCTTTCGTTCCAACGTCGGCGCAACTCCCGCAACGTCGGCGGCGTTTCGCCGCGAAACGCGTCGCGCAACTCGAACGCCAAATCGCAAAGCGTTTGCTCGAAAGGGTTTGGCGACGTTTCGTCGGCGTCGGTCTCCACCTCCTCCGTCGCGACGGCGACCAACGCCCGCTCCTCGGCTTCCGTCAACTTGTTCGAGCGCGTCGCTTTTTCGAGCGCCCGGAAAAACGTTTCTCGATTCCACTCGCTAAACGAAGTCGTCGCTAGCAAACGCCGCAACGCGACCAACGCCGTCTCGACGCGTTCGTTCGGCAAAAAATTTTCGGGGGCTTGCATCGTCGTCAACATTCCTTATAATAGATAATGAAGCGTTTATTAGGATTCGTTCCGCGTTTCGTCAAGCGTTTTATCGTTTTTATCGTTAAAATCCGGCTTTCGCTTTACCGTCTCGCATTTACTTTAGGCGACGAGCGCGGACTTTCCGACGAAAAAACGCGAAAAATGTTCTTTTTTTCCAAAATTTTTTTTTGCGACGCGTTCGACGCCGCCTCGTTTCCTCCTTTAAGCAAGGAATCTCCGATGTCCGCTCCCAGCAACGACCGTTTCGGCCTTTCCCCGGAAGAATATCGTCGACTTATCGACGCCTTCAAGAACGCGACGACGTCCGAAAAACGCGTTCTAATCTTCAAAAGCCTTATTAACGATAAAATGTACGACGAGTTCGCGAACGTCGCGCGCCGATACAAACGAGAAAACGGAGTCCTGCCGGACTTCGACACGTTCAGCATCGTAAACGCCCACATTAAAACTCTACTGAGGTGGTGGTACGACGACCCGAAAATGATTCTGCGCTTCGAGGAACTCGGCGAGTTCGTCGCCTATTCCCGCGA
>JAZQAP010000311.1:0-3809 GCA_045545275.1 Thermoguttaceae bacterium
CGAGAACGGAAAGGACGCGCCGGCGAGGAAAAGGAAGAGCGGGAAAATCGTGTCGTGGTGGCGAATCCCGTTCCACTCGACGTGCGTCATTTGCGTTTTAATCGCGTCGGAAACGTCGCCGGGGCAAAGGTTGCAGATTTCGACGATTACCGCCGAGAGGCCGATAATAAAGAGCATATTCAGACCCCGCAACGCGTCGAGCGACATAAGGCGTTTCGAGGCGCGATCTTGGCGAGTTGCGGACTGTTTCGCGTTGAGCGAAGCGGGAAGCGGAGCGTCGGACGCCAAGGGGTAAACGTCGGACGATGAGACGCGTTGAGCGTTGGCGGGGGACAGGCGCGACATCTCGGGCTCCTTAATATTAATGAAAATGAGGAGGGATAAGGCGGCGGGCGCGGTTTTGAACCCAAAATCGCCCTATATATTATACGGCGGGCGCGGGGGGGAGTCAATTACTTTTTTGGGCGCGAAACTTTTTTTGCGCGGAAAATTTCTCAAACGAGGCGACGTTTCGCGTCAAAAAACGGCGAACGCGAGGTCGCGGAGAAATTTTTTGCGGAATTTTTCGAAAAAACGCTGGACGCCGCCGCGTCGCGTCTGGTATAATGGCCGTTTAAACGACCCGTCGACTCTAAATTTTAAGGTTTGCGTTGTTTGGAACGTTAAAGTCGGCGCGTCTTGTCCGGTTTATCCTTTTTGCTTAGATTCTCGAGTTTCGGTCGCTTGGAGCGCGCAAACGCGTCGCCGACGCCGGAAAACGTTTAGGAAAGGACGTTTATATGTTGAAACAAAAACGACGTCGCATTCTTTGGGACGCGATTTTCGGCGCGGCGCTTCTTGGCGCGACGGCGACCGGCGCTCTCGTCGCTTATATTTCGGACGGCGTTTGGGCGCAGGAACGAGCGAATAATCTGACCTTTTCTCGCGTCATGCCGCCGGAAACGAACCAACTTCCGACGAATCCGGCGCGCGCCGAACTGCTAAAAACCTTCCAAAATCCGGAAGGGGCCGTCCGCACCGGCGCGTATTGGTACTGGCTTTCCGGCAACCTCTCCCCCGAAGGCGCCGTCAAGGACGTAACCGCGATGAAGTCGGTCGGGATCGACCGAGCGTACATCGGCGACATTGGCGTCGACAACGTGCCGCGCGGCGCCGTGCGGACGTTCAGTCCGGAATGGTACGACACCGTGCGAGCGGCGTTTAAAACCGCGTCCGAACTCGACGTCGAGATGGGAATTTTCAACTCGCCGGGTTGGAGCCAATCGGGCGGGCCTTGGGTCAAACACAACCAAGCGATGCGTTACTTGACGTCGAGCAAAACGGTCGTCAAGGGCCCGGCGAAATTCGCGCAAGCGCTTCCGAAACCGGAGTTTAGAAGCAAGAAAAAGGACGAGTACCAAGACGTCCGCGTTCTTGCGTACCCGGCGCCGAAAGATTACTCCGCGACACTCGTTAGCAAACCGGAAAAAGGCTTTTTCGAACTGCAAGCGAACAAACCTGCGACGATCGAAATCAAGTCGGAGCAACCGTTTACCGCGCGCGCCGTTCGTCTCGACTTCAAAGAAAGCCCGATCGCCGGAAAGGCCGAGCTTTTCGCGAAAATCGACGGCGAATCGAAGAAGGTTTGCGAGTTTAAAATTAGCCGTTACAACCCGGAAATCAACGTCGGCTTTATGCCTTACGCGCCGGTTACCGCCGCTTTCGAAGCGACGCAAGCGACCGAATTTCAACTGGTTGTAACGAGCGACCGCAACGGCGCCGGAATCGCGTCGGTCGAACTGAGCGCCGCGCCGAAAGTCGCCGCCGTTTACGACAAAACGCTCGCGAAGATGCACGAGACGCCGCAGCCGATGTGGACGGAATACCAATGGGCGCCGTCGCCGGAAATCGACGACGCGTCGCTCGCCGTCGACCCGACGAAAGTCGTTGACTTAACCGACAAGCTAAGCGCCGACGGCGTCTTGACTTGGGACGTTCCGGAAGGCGAATGGATCGTCGAACGATACGGCGTAACGCCGACCGGAACGACGAACGCGCCCGCCGTCCCGGAAGCGACCGGTTACGAAGTCGATAAGATGAGCAAAGAGCTTGTTTTAGAACACTTCGACGCGTATATGAGCAAGCTGATCGAAACGCTTGGCCCGGAAGACGGCAAGTCGTTCTCGACGATCGTTCTCGACAGTTACGAAGTCGGCGGGCAAAACTTCACCGACGATTTCGCCGCGAAGTTTAAGAAGTCGTTCGGTTACGACCCGACGCCGTTCTTACCCGTTTATTTTGGGACGGTTGTGAAGGATCAAGAAACGTCCGACCGCTTCCTTTGGGACGTGCGACGTTTCATCGCGGACGAGGTCGCTTACTCTTACGTCGGCGGGTTGCGCGACGCGAGTATGGCGAAGGGAAAACGAACCTGGCTCGAATGTTACGGCCACTGGGGCTTCCCGGGCGAGTTCCTGCAATACGGCGGCCAATCGAACGAAATCGCCGGCGAATATTGGAGCGAAGGAACGCTTGGCGACGTCGAGAACCGTCTCGCGGCGTCGTGCGGGCACACCTACGGCAAAACGAAGATTTGGGCCGAGTCTAACACGTGCGCGGGCAACCCTTACGGTCGAAGCCCGGTCAATATGAAGAAGCGCACCGACCTCTTCTTCTCGCAGGGGATCAACAACACGCTGTTACACCTTTACGTTATGCAGCCGGACGAGCGCGTTCCGGGCTTTAACGCTTGGTTTGGCAACGAGTTCAACCGCCACAACACTTGGTTCAAACAACTTGACCTTTACGTCGATTACCTGAAACGGTGCAACTATATGCAGCAACAAGGCTTGAACGTCGCGGACGTCGCTTACTTCATCGGCGAAGACGCGCCGAAGATGATGGGCGCGGTCGACCCGGCGCTCCCGGCGGGCCGTCAGTTCGACTTCATCAACGCCGAAGTGTTGCGCGAAACGACGAGCGTCAACGAAAACGGCGAGTTAACCCTGCCGCATGGAACGACTTATAAAGTTCTCGTGTTGCCGAAACTCGAAACGATGCGTCCGGAATTGTTGGCGAAGATCAAACAACTTGTCGCCGACGGCGCCTACGTTCTCGGTCCGAAACCGTCGCGCTCGCCGAGTTTGCAAAATCAGCCGCAAGCCGACGCCGACGTGAAAAAGCTGGCGGACGAACTTTGGGGAGACGTCGACGGTAAGTCGGTGAAATCGCGGAAGTTCGGTAAGGGGACGATCGCTTGGGGGCTGACGCTCGACGAAGTGTTTGCCGAACTCAAATGCGCGCCGGACTGCGAAATTCCGACCGGAACGCCGCTCGTTTACAACCGTCGCACAATGAAAGACGCGGACGTCTATTTCCTTGCGAATCAATCGGATAAGACGCTTGAAAACGTCGAAATTACCTTCCGCGTCGACGGAAAAACGCCCGAAATTTGGCTCCCGACGACCGGCGAAACGATTAGCGTCGACGCTTGGCGTTCGCAAAACGGTCGCACGACCGCGACGCTTGACTTCGCGCCGCAAGAAAGCGTTTTCGTTGTTTTCGCAACCGACGCTAAGGGAGCGACTTCCGGCGAAGCGAAAGCCGTCGAAACGAAGGAAATCGCGACGCTCGCCGGGCCTTGGACGGTCTCCTTCGATTCCGGCGAAATTGCCCGCGGCCCGAAAGCCCCGGTCGTTTTCGACAAGCTGATCGACTGGACGGCGTCGACCGACGCGGCGATTAAGCATTATTCCGGAACCGCCGTTTACAAAACGACTTGCGAGCTTCCCAAGGTTGCGGAAGGCGAGCGCGTCTTCTTGTCGCTTGGC
>JAZQAP010000312.1:0-2094 GCA_045545275.1 Thermoguttaceae bacterium
GGGCGCGGCGGCCGACTTTACCGGCGCGACGACCGTCGCCGGCGGAACCCTCGTCGTCGGCGGCAACAACGTCGCCCAAGGGCGCGAAGCGACGACGCTCAAAGACGGCGGGACGATTATTTACGATTACGCGAACGAAAAAGCGGCGAAGAGCGCTTCGCTCGGTTCCCTTTGGGGCGCGGAGTTGAAAGTCGACGGGCAAGGCGCCTTGACGATCGCCAACGCGTCGGCGCCGGTCGACGTTACCGACGCGATCTCCTTCGTCGGCGCGGAAAACAACGTCTTGACGCTCGACGCGAGTTCGTCGCTCGTTTACGTCAAGAGCGCGATTTCCGGCGACGGAACGCTCAAGAAAACCGGATACGGAACGGCGATTATGAGCGGGACGGACGCGGTTTCCGGGCTGACCGTTTCGCAAGGCGTTCTCCAACTTGGCGAAAGCGCCGACGCTCCGAACGCGCAAGCGGCGAACGCGGCGGTCGTTTTGAACGGCGGTTCGCTGACCGGCTGGACGGACTCGCTCGGTTCGGTCGCGATCGAACGCGGCGGAAACCTCGCGCTGTCGAAAGCCGGACGCGTCGACCTGACCGGTTCCGGAACGGTCTTCTCGCTCGACGGCGGAACGCTCGGCGTCGTCGTTGAAAACGCGGACAATTACACGAATTACGCGACGACCGACGGCGACGTCGCCCTGAACAAGGGCTCGGTTTACGTCGACGCGGCGAAGGACGCCGGCCTTGAAGCGGGGGACGCGTTGACGGTCGTTTCGACCGAAAACGGTCAAATGAACGCGAACGTCGACAATTTGTTGATTTACGACAACATCGCGGGGAACCGTTTCGTCGTCGACCGCGACGCGCTTTCGAACGGCGACTTTACGTTGAAACTGCAAAAAGTCGATTATACGAGCGGCGCGTCGTCCGCGAACGAACGTCAAATCGGCGGTTACTTGAACGGTTGGCTCGATAACGGCGGGCTCGACTCGGAGCAAAACGCTTTCGTCGCCGCGCTCGAAAACGAAATCGCTCGCGACCCGAGCGCGCTGAACCAACTGACCGGCGAACTCCGCTTGTCGGCGATGAACGCGCAGGTGCAAGGCCGCAACCTGATGCGCCAAACCTTGACGCAAAACGCGATGCTGCGCGCCTCGTCGCTGACTTCGAGCGAATATACCGGCGTCCGCGGTCAAGCGACCGAGCAAAGCGGTTTCAGCGGCTGGGCGTCGGCGTTCGGCGCGGGCGGCGCGGCCGACGACCGCAAGGGCGCGTCCGGTTACGACTATATGCTCCTGGGCGGTATGTTCGGCCTCGAACTCGGCTCGAACCCGACGAACCAATTCGGCTTGTATTACAGCTACAACAACGCGAACCTCGACGCCGACCGCAAGATCGGCGAAGCGGAAGTTTCGAGCAACGACTTCGGCGCCTATCTCCGTTGGAACGACGCTTGGGGATACGGGTTCGTTACCGGCGGCTTCGGCGTCGTCGACTACGAATTCGAACGTCGAATCGCGTTGGGCGGCTACCCGACCGCGTCCTACGACGGCGAAACGGACGGCTGGACCGGTTCGGTTTACCTCGAACGCGGCTACACGTTCGACTTGGGCGCTTCCGCGCTCCAACCCTACGGCGGTTTGCAGTTTACGCACATCGTTATGGACGAGTTCGCCGAAACCGGAACGATTAACGCGCTCGCGGTCAAGGGAATGGAAACCGAATACGACTCGATGCAAGGCGTTTTGGGCGTTCGTTGGTTGAAATCGACCGTCTTGGGCGGCCGTCTCTTCGACTTCAACGCCTACATGAACTGGACGCACGAATTCCTCGACGCGAACGCCGAGGGCGAAGCGACGCTCGTCGGCGGCCCGAACGGAACGTTCCGCGTCGTCGGGAACGGCGTCGGGCGCGACTGGGTCTATACCGGTTTGGGCGGAACTTGGAACTTCAACGACCGTTTCAGCGCGTTCGGCGGCGCCGACGTTCAGTTGAACGGCTACACGACTTACGTCAACGGATGCGCCGGGCTCAAGATGACTTGGTAACGATCGGTTAGCGGTCGAAACCGGTTTCCCGAAGAGTCGGGTTTAAGAGAAGC
>JAZQAP010000313.1:0-7935 GCA_045545275.1 Thermoguttaceae bacterium
TGAATTTGAGGCGCGTTTGCGGGGCCTCCCGACTCGTCGCTCTTCGCCGAGCGGCGGCGGAAGCCGAAAACGCCCTCGAAAAAATCTCGAAAATTCGTTCCTAAGGAGACGCTAAGATGCCCCGTCGCGACGACGTAAAGAAAGTCCTCATTATCGGTTCCGGCCCCATCGTCATCGGTCAAGCGTGCGAGTTCGACTACTCCGGAACGCAAGCGTGCAAGGCCCTGCGGGAACTCGGGTATAAGATCGTGCTGGTCAACTCCAACCCGGCGACGATTATGACCGACGCCGTGATGGCCGACGCGACGTACATCGAGCCGCTGACGGTTCCGTCGATCGAACGGATCATCGAAAAGGAACGCCCGGACGCGCTCCTTCCGAACCTCGGCGGTCAGTCGGCCCTGAACTTGGCGATGGAACTCGAAAAGGCGGGCGTCCTCGAAAAATACGGCGTTCGCGTCATCGGCGTTCAGCTCGACGCCATCGAACGCGGCGAAGACCGGCTCGAGTTCAAAAACACGATGGCGGAACTCGGGATCGAAACCGCCCGCAGCGAAATCGCGCGCACGATGGAAGAAGCGGAGGCGATCGTCGAAAAACTTGGTTACCCGTGCGTCGTGCGTCCGGCGTACACGATGGGCGGAACCGGCGGCGGGATCACGTACAATCCGGAAGAGTTTCGCGCCGTCGTCGCTCGCGGGTTGGCCGCGTCGATGGTTTCGGAAGTTCTGATCGAAGAGTCGGTCGCCGGTTGGGAAGAGCTGGAAGTCGAAGTCGTTCGCGACGCGAATAATAAGCTGATTTCCGTCTGTTTTATCGAAAACGTCGACCCGATGGGCGTTCACACCGGCGACTCCTTCTGCACCGCGCCGATGTTGACGATTAGCAAGGAGTTGCAAGAGCGGCTCGAGGGTTACGCGCATAAAATCGTCGAAAAGATTGGCGTTATCGGCGGCACGAACGTTCAATTCGCGCACGACCCGGTTTCCGACCGCGTCGTTATTATCGAAATCAACCCCCGCACGAGCCGTTCGTCGGCGCTGGCTTCGAAGGCGACCGGTTTCCCGATCGCGCTTGTTTCGGCGAAGTTGGCGGCGGGGATGACGCTGAACGAAATGCCGTACTGGCGCGGCGGAACGCTCGAAGATTACAAGCCTTACGGCGATTACGTCGTCGTCAAGTTCGCGCGTTGGGCGTTCGAAAAATTCCGCGGCGTCGAGGATAAGCTCGGAACGCAAATGCGCGCCGTCGGCGAAGTGATGAGCATCGGCAAAAACTTCAAAGAAGCGTTCCAAAAGGCGATTCGCTCGCTCGAAAAGGGGAACTGCGGCCTCGGTTTCGCGAAAAACTTCAACGAACTTCCGGTCGAAGAACTCCTGCAAAAGCTGAGCGTTCCGAACAGCTGGCGTTACTTCCTGATTTACGAAGCGTTGCGCAAAGGGGCGACGATCGACGCGATTATCGCCAAAACGCAAATCAAACGCTACTTCCTGGAACAAATCAAAGAACTCGTCGACTTGGAAGAACAACTCTTGTCGTATAAGGGGAAAGAGCTTCCGGACGAACTCCTCAAACAAGCGAAATTGGACGGGTTCGCCGACCGTTACCTCGCGAAAATTTTGGGGATTCCGGAGAAGGAAATCCGCTCGCGTCGCTTGGCGCTCGGCGTGAAGCAAGCGTGGAACAAGGTCAACGTCAGCGGCGTCGAAGACGCGCAATATTGGTACTCGACGTACAACGGGACGGACGAAAACGTCGTTAGCGGCAAGAAAAAGATTATGGTGCTCGGCGGCGGCCCGAACCGCATCGGGCAGGGGATCGAGTTCGACTACTGCTGCGTCCACTGCGCGATGGCGTTGCGCGCGGCGGGGTATGAAACGGTCATGGTCAACTGCAACCCGGAAACGGTTTCGACCGACTACGACACGTCGAACAAACTTTACTTCGAACCGCTGACGCTCGAAGACGTTCTCAGCATTTACGAAGCGGAACAACCGGACGGCGTCGTCGTTCAGTTCGGCGGTCAAACCCCGCTCAACTTGGCGGCCGACCTCGCGAAAGAAGGCGTTAAGATCATCGGCACCTCGCCGGAAACGATCGATATGGCCGAAGACCGCGACCTCTTCCGCCAAATGATGCAACGTTTGAACATTCCGCAACCGGAATCCGGGATGGCGACGAACGTCGAGGAAGCGCTTGAAATTGCGAACCGCGTCGGGTACCCGTTGATGGTGCGACCGTCCTTCGTTCTCGGCGGTCGCGCGATGGAAGTCGTTCACGACGAACGCCAACTCGTCGAATACGTCGAAGCGGCGGTCGACGTTTCCCCGGAACGCCCGATTTTGGTCGACCGCTTCCTGAGCAACGCGATCGAAACCGAAGCGGACGCGATTTCGGACGGCGTCGACGCGTTCGTGCCGTCGGTGATGGAACACGTCGAGCTGGCCGGGATTCACTCGGGCGACTCCGCTTGCGTCATTCCGCCGATTAGCATCGCGCCGAAACACGTCGAAACGATTCGCGAATACACGAAGCGCATCGCGGTCGAAATGGGCGTCGTCGGCTTGATGAACATCCAATACGCGATTATGGACGACGTCGTGTACATTTTGGAAGCGAACCCGCGCGCCAGCCGCACCGTTCCGCTCGTTTCGAAGGTTTGCGACGTGCAAATGGCGGCGCTCGCGACCCGAGCGATGCTCGGCGAAAAAATCTCCGAAATGAACCTCGAAACGAAGCCGATCGGCCATTACGGCGTCAAAGAAGCGGTCTTCCCGTTCAACATGTTCCCGGAAGTCGACCCGATTCTCGGCCCGGAAATGCGCTCGACCGGCGAGGTGCTCGGCTTGTCGCAGTCCTTCGGGCTCGCGTTCTATAAAGCGGAAGAAGCCGCCGGTTGCGTGTTGCCGACCGAAGGCGCCGTTCTGATGACGATTTCCGATCGCGACCGCGCCGCCGGAAGCGTTTTCGCGACCGTCGCGCAAGGCTTCGCTCGCCTCGGCTTCAAGATTTTGGCGACCGAAGGCACTTACGCCGCGCTCCAAGAACTCGGCGTTCCGTGCGAAAAAGTCGCGAAAATCAACGAAGGCCGCCCGAATCTCGTCGACGCGATGAAGAACAACGGCGTGCAACTCGTGGTTAATACGCCGCTTGGAAAACGCGGTCAAACGGACGACTCGTACATTCGCAAGACGGCGATTCGCTTGGGAATCCCGTACATGACGACGCTCGCGGCGGCGCTCGCTGCGCTCAAAGGGATCGAGGCGATTCGAGGCGGGCTCGAAAAAGTCTGCTCGTTGCAAGAGTATCACCGCTAATTGCCGCCGTTTGACGCGGCGTCGCGATTATGCGGCGCCGACGTCGGCGCGTCGAAGGCGATTTTACCCGGTTGTTCCGTCGAGGCGACCGGGTTTTTTTGTCGTTTTTTCAGGCGTCGCGAAAAATTTGACGTTTTTCGGTCGCCAAACGCGAAAAAGCGCGTATAATATATTAATGAGAAGCGGGGCGAGTTCGGCGCCGCGTCGGAAACGCAAAAACGAAACGACGGACGAACGCCGCGGCGGAAACGCCGTCGTTGAAGAAGATAGGAGAAGAGCGTTGCTACTTTATTTGCTTTTCGTTATTCCGCCGATGATTTTGGCGATGGTCGCGCAAGGTTTGGTTTCGTCGCGGTACGCTAGCGCGAAACAAATGCCGGCGTCGCTGACCGGGGCCGCCGCCGCGCGTCGCGTGCTCGATTCCGTTGGGCTGCAAGCCGTTGAAATCGAACGGGTTCCGGGACATTTGACCGACCATTACGACCCGAGCGCGAAGGTGTTGCGGTTGAGCGACGAAGTATACGACGGGCGGAATTTGGCGGCGATCGGGATCGCGGCGCACGAAGCCGGACACGCGATTCAGGACGCGAAGCGATACGCGCCGATGGTCGTGCGTCAGTTGGCGGTTCCGGCGGCGTCGTTTGGGAGTAGTTCGGCGTTTTTGCTTGTGATTTTAGGCGCGGCGATGAACGCGGCGGGCTTGGTTTTGGCGGGCGTCGTTTGCTTCGGCTTGGTCGCGGCGTTTCAAATTATCAACCTGCCGGTCGAGTTTAACGCGAGTTCGCGGGCGAAAGAGCGGCTGGCCGCGCTTGGTTTCGTCGGGCCGCAAGAGGCGCCGATCGTCCGAGGCGTGTTGAGCGCCGCCGCGCTAACTTACGTCGCTGCAATGCTTTCCGCGCTTACGACGTTCCTCTATTACGCGCTGATGTTTTTCGGCGGTTCGCGGGACGAGTAAGACGAACAATTTTGAAATCGACGGCGCGATTTTGGCTAACGTTAAGCGCCGATTCGACCGATATTAAAGACGTTCGGCGAAGCGCAAACGCGTCGTCGAGCGTCGTTTTGTTTTCGAGCGCGATTGGCGAGACCGCTCGACGCAACTTGTTAGAAAATAAAGATTTGCGCGTCGTTCTTTCGGCGCGTTTAGCCGACCGAGGAGGGCGCGATGCGCGACCGATTTTCCGTCGACCGTTCTATTTTCCGTTCTTTCCGTTCGACGTTAGGCGCGAAGTTAACGCCGAAAATACCGGCGAGGCGCAGGTTGGCGTTCGACGCGTTAGAAGAGCGAACGCTTTTAAGCGCGGTCGGTTGGAGCGACGCCGCGACCCATTTGGAAGCTGAAAACCTCGTCGTCGAGGCGGTTGGCGCGGGCGACGCGAGCGCCGAGGTCGAGCGTTTTGATATCGAGCTTGAAGTTCTCGAGAGCGGGGCCGCGCGATATTCGACGCAAACCGGCGTTCGTTACTCGGCGTCGACGACGTATTGCGCCGTTCCCGATCCGATTTATCTTGAACTCCTCGACCGAGCGCTGGCGCGTTGGGAAGAGGCGATACCCCTAGGCCTCCCCGACGTCGACCGCGTTCCAAGCGCGAACGAAAACGGCGATGAAATGTCGCGAACCGTCGACGATATTTTTGTAACGTTCGGATTTTCCGATTCTTACGCGTCGTCCGCCGCCGGGCTCGGCTCAGCGTATGACGCCGCGTGGCGCCGCGACGACGGCGAAGGTCTGCCCGCGACCGGCTCGCTCGTTTTTAACGCGAAGTATTTTACCGCGAACCCGTCCGAAACGGTGCAAAACGTCTTTTATAATACCGCGTTGCACGAACTCGGACACGCGCTCGGTTACAACTTGACGACCTTGAAAGCCGAAGGCCTTGTCGCGGAGTCGAGCGACGCGCCCCTTGAACTCGACGCTCTTTTTAACGACCGAGATTATTGGGTTTATGTCGGAGAAAACGGCGTCGAACGTTGGCGAGCGACGTACCCGAGCGAATTGACCGACCGTTCGCCGCTTGGGTTTGCGATGGAAACCGCGTCGGCGAACGGGACTTTCGGAACGCACCCAAGCGCCGCTTACGGAACGTTTTACGCGAATATCGGCGGTCGCGACGGAATGACGTATTCGATTTCGACGACCTACGAAGCGACGATAACGGCGACGACGCTTGGCGTTCTCGAAGATTTAGGTTATAAGGTCGATTACGACTTCGCCGACGCGGTCAATTCGCCGATTCCAACGTCTTTAACGGCGGAGGTTTGCGGCGCGTCGGTTCGTTTGAATTGGGTGAAGTCGACCGGCGATTTTTCGGCGAAAGTTGCGTCGGCGTCGCCCGCGACCTATACCGTCGAACGTCGCGACGCGTCGAACGAAAATTCCGTCTGGACGGCGATCGCGACCGGCGTCGACGGGACGTCGTATGTCGACGCGTCGGTCGAACCCGGCGCTTCGTACCGATACCGCGTCGTCGCGAACGACGTTTTTTCAGCGGTCGACGTCGGCTTGTTCGAAGCGTCGGCGGGCGAACGCTTTAGTTGGGAATCGGACGGCGTTATGTTCCAAATTTACGCGCTTGTCGGGAACGGTTCGAACGGCGTCGTTTGGAAGTCGCAAGGGACGACGCGCGAACAATTTTGGACCGCGAATAGTTTTTCGGCGGCGCCCGGAACCGGCGCGACGCTTTATCGCGTCGTCGAAGTCGGCGCCGACGTCGACGCGACGGCGCCAAGTCGCGCGATTTCCGTCGAGATTGCCGACGACGCGGATTCGTTCGTTCCGCAAGGATACTCGGCGACCGATTGGAACGCGCTGAAACGCTTCTTGGAAACGACCGATTCGCAAGGAGTTAAGAACGGAAAGAAAGTAAGCGCGCTGTACGGCGCCGGTTTCCTCGACGAGACGCCCGGCGTCGTTTGGAAAGCGGACGCGACCGGCGTTAAACGAGCGACGGCGATTTCTTGGCCGAATCTCGGTTTTGTTGGAAGTCTCGATTTAACAGGACTTAGCGCGTTAAAACGGCTCGACGTTTCCGGGAACGCGTTAACCGGCTTGACGCTCGATTCGCCCGTGTTGACGGAGCTTAACGTCGCCGATAACGCGTTGTCGACGCTTGATTTGGCGAACGTTCCGGCGCTCGAGTCGCTCCGTTGCGCGGCGAACTCCTTGACGGAAATCGATTTGTCGCAAAACGCCGCCTTGATTTATTGCGACGTTTCTTTCAACGATTTGACGTCGCTCGACTTGCGCGTCGCGAAAGAATTGACGACGTTGAAGTGCGCGGGCGCCGCCTTGGAAACGCTGGATTTAACGGAAAACGCGTCGTTGCGAACGGCGGTTCTTTGGAACGCGGCGCTGTCAAAAGTTGGCTTGCCGCAAGGGTTTAGCGGAGTCGTCGACTTGTCGGACGCGCAAACGTCGGAGGCTGTTTTTGCGGCGATTCGTTGGGAAGACGCCAACGGCGCGCTCGACGGCGAGTTTGTTCGAACGTTTAACGGCAAGAGCGCGACGGCGACGTTTGAAACGCTCGACGGCGCGGCGTCGCAAAAAATCGATTTTAGCGTCGCGACCGTTCCCGTTTTAGCGGCTCCAACCGATTGGAACGTCGGTGTTTACGCGAACGGTCGGCTCGAAACAAATTGGAACGACGCGGCGATCGGGGAAGTCGGTTACAAGGTTTGGTATCGAATTGGCGACGGCGCTTGGCGGTTGGCGGCGACGTTGAACTCGTCGGAAGCGGTCTCGGCGACGTCGGGTAATAAAGTCGAGCGCGTCGCGACGAGCGTCCGTCCGGGAAGCGTCTATTCCTTTAAAATTTGCGCGTTTGCGTTCGACGCGGCGGGGAACGAAATCCTTTCGGAACCGTTGCTCGCGACGTTCGCGCCCGACGCGGCGCCGCCGGTTATATCGCTAAGCGGAGCGTTGGGCGTCGGCGGAACGGTTTTCGCGTCGGTCGAGTCGGGCGGCGTCGACGCGACGCAAGTCGCCGAATATCGGTGGTTCCGCGTTGATTCCCAAGGAACCGAAACGGCGATCGACGGCGCGAACGAAGCGACGTATCGCCCGGTCGCCGCCGACGTCGGGTTCCGCTTGCGAGTCGAAGCTCGAGTCGCAAACGAAATTGTCGCAACGGTTTCGAGCGCAAGCGTTGTCGACGCGGAGACGCTTCCGGCGCAACCGAGCGATTTTCAGTTTGGCGCTTTTATCGACGGTCGGCTCGAAACGAGTTGGCGCGACGAAGCGATAAACGAAGACGGTTACAAGGTTTATTATCGCGTCGACGGCGGCGAATGGCGGCTCGCGGCGACGTTAAAATCGACGGAAACGGTTTCGGCGACGTCGGGTAATATCGTCGAGCGCGTCGCGACGAAGGCGCGTCCGGAAAGCGTTTATTCGTTTCGAGTTAGCGCGTTTGTCGTCGACGCGGCGGGGAACGAAATCGAATCGACTCCGCTTGAAGCGACTTGGCGCGCCGGTTCCGAAACGACGCGACTCGCGGCGCCGTCGATGTTTGCGTTCGGCGAGTACGACGCGGCGTCTCGAACGCTTCCGCTCTCTTGGGACGCTGTCGACGGGGCCTTGGGATACGAAGTCGAGTATCGAGATTCGAGCGACGGCGGC
>JAZQAP010000314.1:0-2276 GCA_045545275.1 Thermoguttaceae bacterium
CGCCGCGTCGCTCGGGGTCAGCGCGTGCAGGTCGGCGGCCAAATCGCTCAGCGAAACGTCGATCTCGTGTCCGATTCCGGTCGCGACCGGGAGCCGCGACGCCGCGATCGCCCGAACGACCGGCTCTTCGTTGAACGTCCAAAGGTCTTCGACGCTTCCTCCGCCCCGCACCAACGCGATCGCGTCGAGCCGGAGTTCGTCCCGCAAATCGTTCAAAAGGGTCAGCGCCCGAACGACGTCCCGCGCGGCGCCGTCCCCTTGCACTTTCGTCGGCGCGACGACGACGTCGACCCGTTTCGTCCGCCGCCCCAAAACGTTCAAAAAGTCGCGAATCGCCGCCCCGGTCGCGCTCGTCGCCAAGCCGATTCGACGGATAATTTTCGGCGGTCGCTTCTTCCGCTCCGGCGCGAAAAGTCCTTCGCGAGCCAATTTCTCCTGCAGTTGTTGGAACGCCAATTCGAGCGCGCCGACGCCCATCGGCTCGACGCTTGTCGCGACGAGCTGATATTTCCCGTGCGGCGGGTAAACCTCGATTCGGCCCCGACAAACGACCTGCATTCCGTTGCGCAAATCGAATTTCAGTTTCGCCGTCGTCGACTTCCAAATCGCCGCCGAGAGTTGCGCCGTTTCGTCCTTCAAGGTGAAATACGCGTGTCCGCTTTTCGGTTGCGAAAGATTCGAGATTTCGCCGACGACGCAAACGTCGAAAAAGATTTCCTCGACGACCGATTTTAACAGCCGCGTCAGTTCGCCGACCGAGAGCGTCGGAGGCCCGCCCGCTTCTTCGTTAGCCGCGACGCCGTTCTTTACGCCGCCGCTTGCCGCCGAAAATTCCGTCGCGCCGCCCAAACCGCCGTTATCCCAATCGAACGAAGCCAACTTCTCGTCTCCTCAACATTTTCGCGACGCCAACCGATTATCGCGTCGATTTTTCGTTTCAACGTCAACAAACAAGAAACGCGACGGTTTTTCGCCGCCGCGCTTCGTTCGACGTTTTTTCGCCGATTTTGTCAATATTAATTAATACGTCGTCGACGGTCGCCTTTCGACGCGCCGAATCGACCGTTACTCCGCCGCGTTTTCGGCGTTTTCTCCGGCGACGACGGTCAATTCCAGCCGCTCTTTCGCCGGTTTCGCGTCCGGACGATTCATATCGACGACTTCCGTTTCGAGCAAGTACGTTCCCGGCGCCAAGTCGTTCGGCAACGGCGCGGAGACGTTCAAAACGACGTCGCGGAGCTTCGTTTCGGACAAATTCGAGCAACGTTGCGTCTCGACCGGCGTCAACTCGGAGCCGTCGGCGTTCAGGAGCCGCCAACGACACTCGACGTCGATAAGCCGTCCGTCCTCCGTTTCGCGACAAGAGACGTATTCCAGCTCGGCGTAAGCGAAGACGGTTTCGCCCGGTTTATACCCCTTGACGCGCTCTTCGTAAAGCCCGAAACAGGCGGGCGCGACGACGAGGGCCGACTTGCGAATCTGCAAATCGCAAAGGCCGGAAAGAGAGTCGAGACCGGCGCGCAACCGTTCGGCGACGAACGTCGGGTCGATTTCCTCCAAACGACTTTGCAGGAGCGTTTCGAGTTCGCCGCGCTCCGTCTCCCAAAAGACCTTCAACGGGTCGGCGTCGTCTTGAATCTCTTGAATCGACCGGTCGTACTCGTCGACGGCGAGATAAAGGAGCCGCAACCGCGCGTCGAGTCGACGAACGTCTTCTCCGGCGGCTTTTTTTGCGTCGCGTTCGGCGACGAGCGTCCGAATCGCTCCCTTAATTTGCTCGACCCAAGCGATTTCCGCCCCGGAAAGCGGCTTCGCGACGGCGGCGTTTTTCCGTTCGTCGGCGGCGTCTTGAATCGCCTCTCCGGCGCCGAGACCGGGCGCGGCGAGCGCAAAATTCGGCCCCGCGACGCCGTTTTCTCGCTCGGTCGCGTTCTCGGTTTCGACGGCGACCAACGCTTGCGGCGCTTCGACGTCGAGCGTTTCCGCGGCGACGGACGTTAAAGTTTGCGCCGTCTCTCCAACTTCCGCGACCGGAACCGGAACGACCGCGTCCGCGACCGGCAAAGTTTCCGCGACTTCGCCGATTTCCCCGACCGGAACCGGAGCGACCGGCAAAGTTTCCGCGACTTCGCCGACTTCCGCGACCGGAACCGGAGCGACCGGCAAAGTTTCCGCGACTTCGCCGACTTCCGCCACCGGAACCGGAGCGACCGACAAAGTTTCCGCGCCTTCGCCGCCTTCCGCGACCGGGCCGGGAGCGACCGGCAAAGATTCAG
>JAZQAP010000315.1:0-20360 GCA_045545275.1 Thermoguttaceae bacterium
AACGAAGAAATGATCAAGATCGCGGCGGCGGTTCGCAAGGGCGCCAACGCGTATCTGAAGCAACAATATAAAGTCGTCGCGATTTTCTTCGTCGTGATTTGGGCGTTCCTGATGTACTTGGCTTGGGGCCCGGGCGTTCAAAACAAGATCGTTCCGTGGGCGTTCCTGACCGGCGGTTTCTTCTCCGGTTTGGCCGGTTGGTTCGGGATGAAAACGGCGACTTGGGCTTCGTCGCGCACCGCGGCGGGCGCTCAAAAATCGTTGAACGAAGGTCTGCAAGTCGCGTTCCGTTCGGGCGCGGTCATGGGCTTGACGGTCGTCGGCCTCGGCCTTCTCGACGTCGTCCTTTGGTTCGGCGCGCTGTACTGGATTTTCCCGATGTTCAACTGGACGATGGACTTGACGGAAATCACGGTCGTTATGCTCTGCTTCGGGATGGGCGCCTCTTCGCAAGCGTTGTTCGCTCGCGTCGGCGGCGGCATCTACACGAAGGCCGCGGACGTCGGCGCCGACTTGGTCGGTAAAGTCGAAGCCGGGATTCCGGAAGACGACCGTCGCAACCCGGCGACCATCGCGGACAACGTCGGCGACAACGTCGGCGACGTCGCGGGGATGGGCGCCGACTTGTACGAATCGTATTGCGGTTCGATTCTCTCCAGCGCCGCGCTCGGCGTCGCCGCTTACGCTTCGATGAACGCGCCGATTTCGACGCAAATGAGCGCGCTCTTCCTGCCGATTCTTTTGGCGGCGGTTGGGATCGTTCTCTCGATTTACGGCGTTTTCCTCGTTCGCACGGACGAAAAAGCCGACCAAGGCACGCTCTTGAAGGCGCTCGGCAAGGGCGTCAACATGCCGTCGATTATTATCGCGATTCTCTCGATTCTCATTTCGGCGGCGCTCCTTCCGGGAACCGCGAAGTGGGCGGGCGTTTCGGTCGTCGTCGGTTTGGCCGCCGGTTGGTTGATCGGCAAATGGACGGAATACCGCACCGCTTACGAATACGAACCGACGAAGCGCATCGCGCGCCAAGGTAAAACGGGCCCGGCGACGGTCATTATCGCCGGTATCGCCGAAGGTATGTTCAGCGTTTGGGCTCCGGTCGTCATCGTCGGCGTCGCGACGATTCTCGCGTTCGGCTGCACGACCGGTTTCGACTTCTCGAACGTTAAGACGTTCTCGCTCGGTCTTTACGGCGTCGGCGTCGCGGCGGTCGGGATGCTCTCGACCCTCGGCGTTACGCTCGCGACCGACGCTTACGGCCCGATCGCCGACAACGCCGGCGGCAACGCCGAAATGGCCGGTCTTCCGGAAGAAGTTCGCCAACGCACCGACGCGCTCGACTCGCTCGGCAACACGACCGCCGCGACCGGGAAAGGTTTCGCGATCGGTTCGGCCGCTCTGACCGCGCTCGCGTTGTTGGCCGCTTACGTCGAAGAAGTCCGCGTCGGTTTCGAACGCTGGGGCGCTTCCGCGGTCGAAAAGATCGAAGCGACCGAAGGCGCGCAAGCCGGTTATTACAAGGTTTCGGACGAATTCGCCGTCTACTACGCCGGTAAAGAAGCCGTCGAAGCGGAAAAAGCCGAATACGCGAAAACGGGCCGCGAATGGTTCCCGAAATCGTTCTTGGTTCTCCCGGAACAAGTCGAAAACCCGAACGAAGACGCGCCGATTTATCGCGGCGCCGACAAAACTTGGGCCGACTCCAACGCGGCTTGGGCCGGTCTGACGACCGAAAACGGCCCGGCGTTCATTAACGCCGAAGTCGCGGAAGCCTGCCCGTTCGTTCCGGCGAAAGCGGACGACCCGGTCGAAATGGTTCCGGTCAAGACGGCGACGATGATGGACTGGATGAACTACTATTCCTGCAACCTGTTGAACCCGAAAGTTCTCGTCGGTATCTTCATGGGCGCGATGGCGGTCTTCGTCTTCGGCGCGATGACGATGATGGCGGTCGGGCGCGCGGCGTCCGGGATGGTCGAAGAAGTCCGTCGTCAATTCCGCGAAATCCCGGGGATTATGGAATACAAAGCCGAGCCGGACTATGAAAAGCCGGTCGCGATTTCGACGAAAGCGGCGCAAAAAGAAATGATCGCTCCGTCGTTGTTGGGCTTGGTTCTTCCGATCGTCGTCGGTTTGGCGCTCGGCGTTACCGGCGTTATCGGCCTCTTGGTCGGGACGCTGACGGCCGGTTTCTGCGTCGCCGTTTATATGGCGAACGCGGGCGGCGCTTGGGACAACGCGAAGAAATTCGTCGAAGCGAACGTCGAGGAAGAACTCGGCGGCAAACGCTCCGAATGCCATAAAGCGACCGTCGTCGGCGACACCGTCGGCGACCCCTTCAAAGACACGACGGGCCCGTCGCTTAATATTATCATTAAGCTGATGAGCATGGTGTCGGTCGTCGCGGCGGGTTTCATCGTCATGTACGGCGGTTGGTTCTGATAATGGAACCGACGACTTAACGGGGATTACCGTTAATTGAAAGACGCGAGCCGACGAAAAACGTTTTTCGTCGGTTTGCGGTTGAACTGAAAAAAGCGCGGCGTTGGGGGGAGATTTTCTCTTCGGACGTCGCGTTTTCTTTTTAGGCGCGTCGGGAATTTTACCCTTATTGCCTTATTAATAGGCGGCGCGCGTTAACTCGGAAGGGAGGCTTGGCTCTTTATGAAACGTTTTTGGTTTTGGGCGTTCGCGGCGTTGTTTGCTTTCGGCGGAAACGTCGAGGCGCAAGACTCGCGGCGTTCCGGAGCGGAAAGATCGTTCGTTCCCGAGGACGAAGAGTTTGCGAAACAGCAATTTGCGTTCGCGCTGAATCTTTATCGCGGAGCGCTCGAATGCGACGCGGAGGACGCGAACGTTCTCGTCGCGCCGTTTAGCGCTTGCCGTTGTTTGAACGCTCTTTCGCTGGGGAGCGCGGGACAAACGAAGGCCGAAATCGACGCCGCGCTCGCTCGCGACGCTTGGAGCGACGAGCGTTGGAGCGAAACGTTCGTCGACGTCGACCGCCTCGTTAACTTGACGCGGGAAACGACGCTCGCCGGAGCGCTTTGGTTCGCGCCCGATTTGAAGCTCGACGAAGCGTTCGTCGACCGTTGCGAAAAAATGTCGCGAACCGAAGCGTCGGCGTTCGACTTCAAGGCGCCGAACGCTCGGAAAAGGGCGAACGATTGGTTCGAGAAGAACGCGGACGGTAAAATTAAGAACTTTTTAAGCGAACTCGACCCGGAAACGCGGCTCCTAATCGCCGACGCGACGACCTTTAAGGCGCAATGGCTCCGGGAATTCGATAAATACGCGACGCGAACGCGTTACTTTACCAACGCGCAAGGCGAAAAAATTCCCGTTTCAACGATGGAGCAAACGGCGCGTTTTACTTATTACGACGCCCGCGATTTCCAATATTTGGAAGCGGCGTACAGAAACGGGCGTTTTGCGTTGGCGATCGTTCTTCCGAGGGATTATAAGTCGTTTGCCGAAGTCGAGCGTTCCTTGACCCCGGCGCTTTTGCTCGAATGCCGCAAACGCGCCAAATTCGCCGAGCGCGTCGAGTTCCGCTTGCCGAAGTTTAAAGTCGAGCGGTCGTTCGACTTGGGCGCAACGCTGAAAAAAGCGGGCGTCGTCTCCGCGTTCGAGGACGCCGCCGATTTTGCGCGTATGACCGCCGACGGCGAAAAATTGAAGGTCGACCAAGCGAAGCAAGCCGTATTCGTTTCCGTCGACGAAAACGGAACGGAAGCCGCCGCCGCGACCGCGGTTATGTCGGCGACGGGCGTCGCGGCCGCGCCGGGGAGCGCGCCCCCGCCGCCGAAATTTTACGCCGACCGGCCGTTCTTCTATTTCCTCCGAGACAATACGACCGGCGCCGTTCTTTTCGCCGGACGCCTCGTCGACCCGGAACCGTCGGGAAAGGCGGAGGACGCGGAAGCGACGGAAAAAGCGGAAGCGGAAAGCGAAGCCCGCCGCGTTATCGTCGAAAAAATGAAGGACGCGAAACGGCGCCGTTCGAGACGATAAACGTTCGCTCTTGGTTTTGTCGTATTTTTGCGTTCGCGGATAAAATCGAAAACGCGCGGCGTTGGGGAGCGTTTTCCCGAACGCCGCGTTGTTTATTTCTTGCGCGACGCGAAGTTTTCCCCTTATTATTAATGCGCGTCGGCGCGGCGGGCGGTTGGGCTAAATTTTGTCGTTTTTCTTGGAAATTTACTTGACGTCGCGTTTCTTGGTTGGTAAAATGACAATGTGTCGCGGCGTTTGACCGAGAGGAGAAAACGCGACGCTTGTTCTTAACTATCGGCAAAATAAGGAGAAACGGCAATGAAACGACAAACGAAGAAACGGCGCGTCGCGGCGCTTGCGGCGGCGCTTGCGATACCGTCGGCGCTCCTTTCGACGGCGGAAACGTTCGTCGCGGCGCAAGAGTCGGCGGCGGTCGCTCCGAGCGACGCGGAAACGTCTTTCGCTTGGGACGACGTCGCGAATCTGAAAGCGGGCGACCGCAAAACGCTCGAAATCGGCGGCGTCGAGTTCGCGTTTCGGTACTGTCCGCCCGGGACGTATCCCGCGACGACGGAGAACGCGTTGACGCGTCGCGCCAAACTTGTCGCGTCGGAGGGATTTTGGATCGCCGAGACCGAAACGACGCAACGACAGTGGACGGCGATTATGGGAACGAACCCGAGCGCTTACGCGGTAACCGGCGCTTGGGCGAAAAGACTGAATTGGGAAGAATTTCGCGGCGTCGACTTCGCGGAACTGCCGGTCGAAAACGTCGACTGGTTCGACTGCCAACGTTTCGCGAGCGACCTGAACGCGCTCGGCGTCGCGCCCGACGGATTCGAGTTTCGCCTCCCGACTTTCGCCGAAGGGGATATCGCGACCTGCGCCGGAACGTTGGGCGCGTTTTATTGGGGCGACGAACCGGATCGTTCGCAGGCTAACTTTCAACCGGCGCCCGACGCCGACGGCGTTCGACGCGCGGAAACGCCGAGGGCGGTTCGTTCGTATCCGCCGAACCCTTGGGGGATTTACGACGCGGTCGGCAACGCGGCGGAATGGCGTTTGGATTCCTTCTATTCGGACGCTTATCGTCCCGACGAAGAGGAGGCGAAGGACGGTTTTACCATTCGCGGACTGCAGGCGGACGGCGCGAGCTCTTTACCGAAGCGGGCGACTTGGCCGCGCGTTAAAATTCGGTCTCGCGGAACGATGTTTTTTTACAACGGATTCTCCCCGGACGCGACGTTCGGTTTCCGGCTCGCGTTGGCGAAGATCGGCGTCGCGCCGCCGGAGGAACGCGTTGTCCGGACGGACGCCCGCGAGCCCGTCGAGAAGCCGGAAGAAATGAAAAAAGCGCGGCGAGAGGCGCGCGAACGGATGCTTCAAACGGCGTTGGAGCAAGAGAAGGCGCTCGCGGCGCAAAACGTCGACGTCGCTTGGGACGATTGGGCGAATTTGAAGGCGGGCGACCGCAAAACGCTCGACGTCGGCGGCGTCGAATACGCGTTTCGATACTGTCCGCCGGGGGAAACGACCGTCGCCAAAGAAGACGGAACGCTTGCGAAAGCGACCTTTGCGCAAGGTTTTTGGACGCTTGAAACCGAGTTGACGCGGCGGATGTGGGAGGCGGTTTGCGGCAAGGAAAAAGGATGGGACGGAGCGCCGGTCGAGAACCCGAACTCCCCGAAACTCGTCGCGTATTATCGAAGCGCGTTCCAGTTGATCGAACGCTTGAACGCGCTCGGCGTCGCGCCGCGAGGGTTCAAGTTCCGTTTGCCGAGCGGCTCCGAAGCGACTTACGCCCGTCGCGCCGGAACGTCGACCGACTATCCGTTCGGGAACGACCCGAAAAAAGCGCGCGAATTCGGGAACGTTTGGGCCGAAAACGAGCGTTGGAGCGACGGTTACGTCTTCGACCCCGACGTCGACGACCCGACTTATTGGGAAGACGGTTTTCTCGCGCTCGCGCCGGTTCGTTCCTTTAAACCGAACGCTTGGGGGCTTTACGATACGTTCGGCAACGCGGGCGAGTTGTGCGGCGTCGAGTTTTGGGGCGATTATTGGGCTTTTTACGAACGGCGCTCGCGTCGCGTTTCGTATAAGTATAACGATAACGAAAGGATAAAAGCCGAATTGGGCCCGCTTCAAGTTTACGACTTTGCCGACGAGCCGTCGTCGTCGCCGCTCGCGCGGATTCGGATTTTCGAGCCGGAGGGGGCGAAAGGCGGAAACGAGAACGCCGCCGCGACCGATCTGCGCGAAACCGGGGGCGTTCCGGCGCGCCGAGCGTCCGTCCTCCCGGAAATGAACTTCAACGGCTCAACGGCGCGGGAATCCGGTTTCCGGCTCGTCTTGGCGCTCGACGCCGGAGAGCGCGAGGAAACGCCGGGCGAACGTTGGAAACCGGGCGCGGCGCCGGGCGAGCGTCGAACGTTCGAGATCGACGGCGTCGAGTTCGCGTTCCGATACTGCCCGCCGCGAACGTTCGAGACCGACGACGCGCTCCGCTCGACGCTCGGCGCCGAACGCGGATTTTGGCTTCTCGAAACGGAGACGACCGTCGAAGCGTTCCGCGCGTTCGTCGAGGCGACCGGGTTCCGAATCGACAAGCCGTCTTGGCGACGCGGCGACGATACGTCGCTTAGTTGGAAGACCCCGGGGTTTGAGATAAAGGACGATTATCCGGCGACTTGCGTCGCTCCGGAGGCGGCGGACGCGTTCTGCGCTTGGGCGCGGGAAAAGACCGGGCTCGCGATTCGGCTTCCGAGCGTCGGCGAATACGCGGTCGCGCGAACGGCGAACGCGCCGTCGGTCGAGGCGGCGGACGAGGCGCTGCGGAGGGCGAAAACGTTTGAAAACGTCGCCGACGCCGCGCTCGAACGGGCGTTCGGCTTTACAAAACCGGTTTCGCGAGTCGACGACGGTTTCGCGCGCCTCGCTCCGGTTCGTTCGTTCCAACCGAACGCTTGGGGGCTTTACGCCCTGCGCGGCAACGTCGCCGAGATAACCGCCGATTGGCGATACGGAACCTGGAACGACGACAAGTTCGCTTGGCTCCTTGCCGACGGCGGGCCGGTCGCGGGGCGCGAACTTGTCGGCGAACGCTGGTCGACGAACAAGCCGACCGTTCGCGAACCGGACGTTTGCGGGCCTCGCGTCTTGAAAAACGACGTCGGGTTCCGGATTCTCGTCGAGTGCGAATGACGCGTCGCGGCGTTCGGAGAGGTTTTTTCTTCGGACGCCGCGTTTTTTTCGGGCGATTCGGCGTTTGGGACGCGGAGTCGCCCGATTGGGGCAATTTTCGCCGAAAGTTTTCGTTCGAGAAAATTTTTTCTTTTTTTCTTAAATTTTTACTTTTTTCGTTGACTTCCGGCGCCGCGTTCGGTAAACTAACGTTAAGTTCGGGAATCGAAACGGTTAGACAAATTTAATTTTCGCCTCGGCGCCGATTTCCGAAAGCCCGTCCTCTTAAAGCGACGTTTTTCTCGGAAAGAAAGCCGAGAGCGCGCCGCGTCGAACGACGTTTTGACGTTAGGCGATATATTTTAGCGTTTTTATTTTTGCAACTTTTGACCCTTAGCCTTACTTTTTCTTTTTTACGCATTTGACGCGGAGCAAGTCGAAGCGCCGTCGACGGTTAACGTCGAGCGTTCGCAAGCGCCGTCCGCGTCGCGTCGGGAGGTTTTTATGTATGTTAACGCCAAAAAAGCCGGTTTTACGCTGGTTGAATTGTTGGTCGTCATCGCGATTATCGGGATTTTGATCGGGCTCCTTCTCCCGGCGGTGCAAGCGGCTCGCGAGGCCGCGCGTCGGATGCAATGCACGAACAACTTGAAACAGCTCGGGCTCGCGATTCAAAATTATCACGACACGAACAACAAACTGCCCGGTTTCGGGATGGGCGGTTGGGACTGCTACGACTACACGCCGTTTGTCGCGCTCCTTCCGTTTTACGAACAACAATCGCGTTACCAAGCGATCGTCGCGTCGAACTGGAACGCGGAACCGTTCGACAACCACGAAGGGTTTCTCGGTCTTTTGGGCGCGCTTGTTTGCCCGTCGGACGGCGACGGCGCGAACGGCTTCACCGAATCCGGTTACGCGAAACCTTACACGACGACGAGTTACCGCTTCTGCGAAGGGGACGCGATCAACGGTCGCGGTTGGCACAACGACTGCCGCTCGACGAACGCGAACTGCCCGCACAGCACGCGCAGCGCGTTCACGCTGAAGAACTGGCCCGGCCGCTCCACCGGCGTCGGCTTCTGCCCGCCTCTCGCCGCCGTTACCGACGGCACGAGCAACACGATTTTCGTTTCGGAACGCTGCTCGAGCCCGCGCGGTCGTTACACGGAGGACCCGGAACCGCGAATCAAAAACGGTTGGGCGGTCGCCGATATGTGGGGGAGCAACCCGAAAGCGGCGTGTATGACGCTCGTCGGCAACGGCGGCCAATACATTTCCAGCGCGACGACGAAAGCCGGTTCCGGTTCGCTTTACGGGATGTATTACCCGAACTTCACCCGTTTCCATACGATTATGCCGCCGAACGGCCCGTCGTGCGGCGTTTCCTGGACCGACTCGCTCGTTACGTCGGCGTCGAGCAACCACAGCGGCGGCGTCAACGCGGTGATGGCCGACGGTTCCGTCCGCTTCGTTAGCGAAACGATCGACTGCGGCGACCTGTCGATTCCGGCGTCGTTGAACCCGGCGGGGAAAACGAACTTGCGTCCGGTGAGCGGGAAGAGCCCGTACGGCGTCTGGGGCGCGCTCGGCACGATCAACTGCGGCGAAACGAACGTCAATATGTAATTTTCGCGTCGACAAACGCGGTCGCGTCGGCGGTCGGGGCGGTTTCGGTCGCTTCGCCGCCGACGGCGCGAACGTTTCGAAAGTTGCAAACGCTTCGCCGTCGACGGCGCGTTTTGTTTTTCGGTTGAAATTGTTGTTAATCGCTGAAATTTAGAGCGTTAGGAAAAGAGATGGAAAAATTCGGATTTTGCGTCGCGGCGCTGTTGACGTGCGCGGCGCTGACGGTTTGCGTCGGTTGCGGCGGCGGGAACTCGGGCTCGCGTTCCGGGCTTGTTAAGACGTCCGGCGTTTTGCTTTACAACGGCGCTCCGGTCGACGGCGCGACGATCGAAATGCGTCCGGTCGACGACACGCCGAACGCGGTCGCGGTCGGGCTCACCGACAAAGACGGCAAGTTCGAACTGACGACCGACCGACCCGGCGACGGCGCGTTCCCGGGCCAATATCGAACGGTCGTGAAGAAGCAAGTGCAAACGGTCGACGGGCGCACCTTGGAAGAAGCGATGGCGGAAGACGGCCCGGAACCGGATTGGGACAAGGACGCGGCGGTTACCGAGAACTTTTTGCCGGAAAAATACCTCGACCCGCTGAATTCCCCGCTGATCGTCGAGATTCCGAAGGGCGGAAGCAAGAACTTGGAAATCGTTCTGGAAGACTAAGCGTTTTTTCGTCGGCGAACGATGGAAATAACGAAAGGGGAAGATGCGCAAAGAAAAGATCGACGGCGTCGTCGAAACGGTCGCCGACAAAGCGAGCGATTTCCGTTGGGCGTTCGACGAGCGCGGCGCGACGCTAACCGCCGTCAAGGGAAAGACTTTGACGCGGGCGGTCGTTCCGGCGGAGGTCGACGGCGTTCCCGTCGTCGCGTTGGGAGACCACGCGTTTTGTATGCGTAAAACGTTGAAAACGGTCGAGGCGCCGGACGGCTTGACGGAGATCGGCGAAGGCGCGTTTTCCCTTTGTCGAGCGTTGGAGACGATCGTTTTGCCCGCGTCGTTGACGGCGGTTCGTATGGACGCGTTTTTCGGTTGCAAGTCGTTGAAATCGATCGTTTTCCGGAAAAGCTCGTCGCCGACGACGCTTGGCCTCAACGCGTTTTTCGGTTGCGAGTCGTTGGAAAAGGTCGCGCTTCCGGACGGCTTGACGAAGATTCCGAGCGAAGCGTTTTGCGGTTGCAAGTTGTTGAAAACGATCGTGTTGCCGGACGGCTTGACGGAGATCGGCGAGAGCGCGTTTAAGAACTGCGCGTCGTTGGAGACGGTCGCGATTCCGGCGAGCGTCGCGAAGATTTCGGCGAGCGCGTTCGCGAATTGTCGGCCTTCGTTGGCGTTTGTCGCGGGCGAAGAAACGTCGGCGTCGCGCTTTGCGGCGGAAAATCGGATTCCTTGCGTCGCGGAACTCGGGCCGAACGGGACGGCGGAGGTCGTTCTCGCGTCGGCGGACGATTTCGATTGGGCGTTCGACGAGCGCGGCGCGACGGCGCTGGGCCCGAAACGCGGCGCGACGCGGGCGGTCGTTCCGGCGGAGGTCGACGGCGTTCCCGTCGTCGCGTTGGGCGACGAGGCGTTTAAAGATTGCCGCGCGTTGACTTCGGTCGAATTTCCGGCGGGTTTGACGGCGCTCGGGAACGAAGCGTTCAAAGGTTGCGCGAGTTTGGCGGCGGTCGAATTTCCGGCGGGTTTGACGACGCTCGGGAACGAAGCGTTCAAAGGTTGCGCAAGTTTGGCGACGGTCGAATTTCCGGCGGGTTTGACGACGCTCGGGAGCGAAGCGTTTTGGGGGTGCGAGGCGTTGGAAACGGTCGAATTTCCGGCGAACTCGGTCCTAACGACGCTCGGCGACAAAGCGTTCATGAATTGTTTCGCGCTGCGAACGGTCGCGCTTCCGGACGGCTTGACGGAGATCGGCGAGGGCGCGTTTGTGGGGTGCGAGTCGTTGAAGACGGTCTCGTTTCCGCCGTCGTTGGCGACGCTCGGAGACGGCGCGTTTTGTTTTTGTAAGGCGTTGAAAACGTTGACGTTTAACGCGGGCTTGAAGGCGATCGGCGACTCCGCGTTTTATTGGTGTTCCGGGTTGGAGTCGGTCGAATTTCCGGACGATTCGAGTCTAACGCGGATCGGAAGGCTTGCGTTTTATTGGAACGGCGAACTGAAGGAAATCGCGTTTCCGGCGTCGTTGACGGAAATTGCCGAGCAAGCGTTTTTCCAGTGCGAACTGTTGCGAACGGTCGAATTTCCGGCGAACTCCGCGCTGACGACGGTCGGCGACAAAGCGTTTGGGCGAACGTCGCGGAGTTTAACGTTTATCGCTCCGGACGGCTCGTTCGCGGCGGAGTTCGCGACCCAAAAGAAGTATCGGCGGAAAAGCGAGCGATAACGGCGTTTTAAACGTCGCGAAAAACGAGTCGACGCGGTTTTGGGGCGTCGACGACGGCGCGTTCGGGAAGTCTCGACGCGCCGTTTTTTTGTCTCGACGAAGCGTCGGGAGACGAACGGACGCGACGTCGTTAACGTTGACGTCGCGTTCTTTAGCGACGAAGCGCTAGCGGATTTCGATGTTTTGGAAAAATGACGCGGACGTTTGGTTTTTGTCGCGATAAAATAAAAGAAACGCGCCGCTTGTCGTCGGACGGCTCGTTCGCGGCGAAGCGCGCGAAGAAGAACGGAATCGACCGCGTCGCGCCGGAACGCGATTGACGAAAGCGACGTTTGACGGTATAATAACGAGGAGCGGCGCCTTCGGAAGGAGCGTCGGCGCTTTTCTCGCGGCGCAGATTTCGGAACGCCGCGTCGTTATTCGGTTTAAGGAGGAAGCGAAATGGGCGCGATACCGTCCGGAGCGAAACGGGCTTGTCAGCGTTGGATTCCCAAGTCGACCAAGGGCGACCTTGCGCGTTGGTCTTACGAACTCGACCGGGTCAACGCGCTCGAGCCGGAAATGCAAAAGCTGAACGATAACGAGTTGCGCAAACGGAGCCTCGCGCTGCGGTACCGCGCTCGGAGCGGCGAACCGTTGGCGAAAATCTTGCCGGAAGCGTTCGCTTTGGTGCGCGAAGCCGGGAATCGAACGCTCGGAATGCGCCACTTCGACGTGCAAATTCTCGGCGGAATCGCGATCTTCAACCGCTCCATCGTCGAAATGCAGACCGGCGAAGGAAAAACGCTCACCGCGACCGCGCCGCTTTACTTGCGAGCGTTGGCCGGGAAAGGCGCCCTCCTCGCGACCGTCAACGACTACCTCGCCGCCCGCGACGCCGAGCTGATGACGCCGATTTACCGCGCGCTCGGGATGAACGTCGGCGTCATTCAAACGCAACAGCAAACCGACCAACGCCGCAAAGCCTACCAGTGCGACGTTACCTACGGCACCGCGAAGGAGTTCGGCTTCGACTTCCTCCGCGACCGGCTTCTGTTGCGTCGAATCCGCGAAGGGCAAACCGACCTTCTCGGCGCGATGCTCGGCGAACAGGGCGAAAAAAACGAAAGCCCGACCCAGCGTCCGGAGCCGTATTTTTGCCTCGTCGACGAAGCCGACTCGATTCTCATCGACGAAGCCAGCACGCCGCTCATCATCAGCGCGCTCCCGACCGAAGAGCAAAAACAGGAAGTCGAAGCGTATAAGTGGGCCGCCGACCGCATTTACGACTTCGTCGAAGACGAGGATTACGAGTACGACCACGACAAAAAGCAGGTCGAGCTGACCCGCGAAGGCCGACGCAAAGCGCGCAACCTCCCGAAACCGGACGCGATGGCGACGACCGGCCTTTACCACGTTTACGAATACGTCAAACAGGCGATCAAAGTCGACCGCGAGT
Organism: Thermoguttaceae bacterium; assembly: GCA_045545275.1. GTDB lineage: Bacteria > Planctomycetota > Planctomycetia > Pirellulales > Thermoguttaceae > RUG369. The sequence continues at coordinate 12,623 of JAZQAP010000315.1, forward strand.
TCCACCGCGACCAACAGTACGTCGTTCGCGACGGCGAAATCGTCATCGTCGACGAGTTCACCGGGCGGCTCGGCGAAGGGCGCAAGTGGCGCGAGGGCGTTCACCAAGCGGTCGAGGCGAAAGAGGGCGTCGAAATTACCGTCGCGACCGGGCAGGCGGCCCGCGTTACGGTGCAGGACTTCTTCCTCCGCTTCGAACATTTGGCCGGAATGACCGGGACGGCCGCCGCGTCGAGCGCCGAGTTGGCGCGGATTTACAAATGTCGCGTCGTTCCGGTGCCGACGAACCGCCCGCCGCGCCGCGTGCAACTTCCGACCCGCGTTTTCGCGACCGAACGGGCGAAGTGGGAGGCCGTCGTCGAGGAAATCGCCGAAATGCACGCGCAGGGTCGCCCGGTTCTCATCGGGACGCGCACGATCGACAAGTCGGAAATATTGTCGAATCTTTTGAACGAACGCAAAATGGAACACTGCGTCCTGAACGCGAACCGCATCGCGGAGGAGGCGGAGATCGTCGCCGGCGCCGGACATTGGGGGAAAATCACCGTCTCGACGAATATGGCCGGGCGCGGGACGGACATCAAACTTCCGCCGGAAATCTTGGAAATCGGCGGGTTGCACGTCGTTTGCACCGAGTTGCACGAGTCGGCGCGCATCGACCGGCAGTTAATCGGACGTTGCGGACGGCAGGGCGACCCCGGTTCGTATCGGCAGTATTTGTCGCTCGAAGACGAAATTTTGGAGAAGGCGCGCGGCCCGAAAAAAGCGCGCAAACTGAAAGAAAAAGGGGAAAAAACGCCGGACGCCGAGTTCCCGCAAGACCGCAAACGCTTTTACAAGGCGCAGAAAAAGGTTGAGAAAAAGAGTTATCGCGGGCGCAAGACGATGCTCTATTACGAGAAAGAGCGAAAAAAGATGCAGCGCGGAATGGGGCAAGACCCTTACCTCGACACGCCGAACTGACCGTCGGAATTCCGACGCAAGCGGCGGGCGCTTGAAATCTCGTTCTTTATTTCGACGTTGAACCGAAAACGCCGAGCGATTCGAACCGCTCGGCGTTTTTTTTGTCGGCGACGTTAAGGCGTTTAATGAAAGCGTTTAGCGGAGACGAGCGCGACGTTAACCGGTTTAACGGCGATTACTTAAAGGCGCGGAAGAGCGAGTTGACCGCCTTGGCGAGGGCGTCCGGGTACGCCGGAACGTCGAGGACGCGGAACATTTGCCGCCCGGTCGGTTCGTCGCAAAATTCCCAAGTCGTTCGACCGTCGTCGGCGCAGGAGACGCGAATATTTTCCATTCGGTAAAGCGCTTCGGGCGAAGCGTCTACTTCCGGCGTTCGGTCGACGACGGAGCCGTCGCGGAGAATCGTTTTGTCGGCGAGCGCGAGGAGGCTGGCGGTCGACCACATCCCGCGGCGCGAACTCAAAATTTTCGTCCAAACCTCGTCGGACGGGCGTTTTTCGATCGCTTTGAGCCAAAGCGAACTCTGCGTTTTCTCGAACATATACGCGAAAAAGCCGGCGAGCGCGTCCGAAATTCCGTCGAACGCCTTGTCGTGCGGGAGCCAGTAAAACGTTCCGTTTTCGCCGGTTTGGCGCGTCTCGACGACCGTCCAGCAAGGATACCAGTAGAGCGGGCAGGTCAGGTCGAACATTGTCGCGTAAGCGCGCGGATTCAGCTCGACGTTGAATTCGAGTTTGCCGGGCATGTCGGGGTTTTCGCGAGCGGCGCCCGCGTTCAGGTAGACTCCGGCGCACTTCTCGCGGAAGAGTTCGGGACGGCGCGACGACGCGATCGCGACGTCGGTCGCGGAACCGACGATCGAAACGCGAACCGGCGCCTCGGCGCGTTCGAGCGTCGAAATAATGAAGTCGACCGCGACCGAATCGTCCGGCGAAAGGTTCGGCGCTTTGTCGCCGCGCCGTTCGATTTGCGCTTTCGATCCGACGGCGTAAGGGACGACTTGGCGCGACATACGGTTCATCTGCGCGACGGCGGCGACGGCGGGGTCGCCCTTGCGTCGGCTCGGCGGATAGTCGAGGATAAGGCCGCGCAGGTCGACGAGATTTTGGAGCGCGAGAGAGTAAATCGTCGCCAAGTCGAAGTGGTCGTCCGGGTCGCCGTGTTCGTGAAAGAGGTCGGCTTGGTGCAGAACGAGCGGACGGCGGCGCTCGGCGCGGGGCGTTTCGGCGGCGTCGGCGCTTGCGGAAAGTCGCGGCGGCGCGGTTCCGAGCGAACCGAGCGCGGCGGGCAAAAGCGAAGCGGCGAGCGAAGTTTTGACGAATTGGCGGCGGTCGAGCATCGGCGCGGTCTCCTGCGTTAATATAGGGAAACGGGGCAAGAACGAGAGTAAAAACGCCCGCGAAGCGGTTTCGCGGCGGCGTTTCTAACGTCGATTGTAACGCAAAGCGCGTCCGGACGCAACCAAAAAACGGCGGCGGCGTGAAAATTTCGCCGTTTTCGCGTTCGCCGCAAGGGCCGCGCCTTAAAAACGGGGGGAGAGGAAAGACGAGAAAACGAGCGACGGTCGCTTTCCGACGAGAAAAGCGAGGCGCAATGTTAAGGCTTTTTCGCGACGACGATCGGCTGGTAAAAACCGGTTTCCTCCGGAAAGAGCCAACGCGGCTCGGCGCAACCGTTCGAGCGGAGCAAGTCGGAAAGTTCCGCGCGGCGCAACGCCCGATATTCGCACTCGAACTTGCTTATTTGCAGCGAATCTTCGTCGTCGATAATATATTGAACGAGGCGGTAGCGGTCGCCGTTCCAAGTCCAAATTTGGAACGCCGTTCGACGTCCCTTGGCGGTTTGGTGAATATAGGGCGGCGAATACGGCGGCTTGGTCGCGAGGAGGGCGTCGTAATCGCGAATACTTGCGACGAAGAGACCGCCGGGCGCGATTCGGTCGACGATACTTGCGACGGCGGCGCTTAAATCGCTTTCCGAAAGCATATGCGGCAAAGCGTTGTCCAGCGCGACGACAATATCGAACCGTTCGGCGAAAACGTCCGACAAAGCGCGAAAGTCGGCGCGTTCGAAGCGAACGTCGACGTTGTTTTGAGCGGCTCGTTTCTCGGCTTCCGCGAGCGCGCCGGGGCTGATATCGGAACCCGCGACGTCGTAACCGAGCGCGGCGAGTCCGAGCGTCTGCGTTCCGATTCCGCAAGCGCAGTCGAGAACCCGCGCTCGACGGTCGAAGCCGGCGTCCGAAAAAAGACGGTCGAGACGCGCCGCTTGTTCGCGCGTCGTCGCTTGCCAATCGAGAAAAAGTTTGTCGTATCGAGGCGCTAAGTTATCGTAAAATGTTTGCGTAATACTCATTAATCTTGACTTTCAATCGACGGGCGTCCGCGCGACGGGCGGCGCGACAAACTCTCTGGCCGACGACGATATCACTCGGCGACTCCGGACGCGGAAATCGACTCGACTTCGAGCCGGTTCGTGTCGAGGTGAAAGAGCGCGCGAGCAAATTCGCCGAGCGTTTCGCGCGGCGCGCCGGAGTACGCTTGCCGGTAAAGCGCGGCTTTGTTCGAGCCGTCGCCGGAGAGAATCGCGAGATTTTTCGCGGCGACGTACTTTAACGCGTCGCAACGCCCGAAAACGTCGTCTCTTCGGAAAACGACGTTGCGACGTAAGTTGAGTTCGAACGACGCGGCTTGCGTCGCGTCGGGCGTCCGAGCGTCGGTCGGCGCGACGTCGACGAGAACGACGCGCGCTTCGTCGCCGGCGACGCGAACCGCGTCGTTCGGTTGCGTCGACGGAACGTCGACGTCGAGTTCGAAGCGCGGGCGCGGCGCTTGGCAAGCGACGGCGCGAACGCCGCCGGACGAGGAAATTTCGCGATTTTTGAGATCGCCGACGATTTCGTTTTGAAATTTAAGGCAAACGGTCGTCCAATTTTCCGCGTCGGCGGACGAATCGGCGGCGGGGGGCGCGTCGTTGGAAACGCCGGGGATTTTGAGGCGCGCCGAATCGCCGCGATTTCGGAACGTCGCGCGGAGGGTTCCGCCTCCGGTCGCGACGAAGCGTTCGGCGGCGCGTTCGTAACGAAGGTTTTGAAGGAACGCTTGATAGAACGCGGCGTCCTCGGACGCGTCGGGCGCGTCGGAACCGAAGGTCGTCGCGTCGATTTTAACCGGGCGGTCGAAATCGCCGAGAAATTCGATCGTCGCGACGTCGAGATTGTCGGTCGCTTTCGGGTCGAGCGCGAAGATCGAAATCGGGCGCGACGTCGTGAAGCGCGCTTCGCGACAGCGCAACGTTTGCGTTCGTTGCGAGATGAGAACGTCGTTTTTTTCGGAGCCGCGGAACGCGAGGACGCTTCCGTCGAAAGTCATCGCCTCCGCCCATTCGATTTCGACCGGTTCGTCGGTGAAAAGTTGGGAAAGTTGGGGCGACCGCGACGGTTGCGCGGCGACGGTTTCGGCGGGAGGGCGAACGGCCAGTTTTCCGGGCCCGACGACTTGGAACGCGTTCGCGGCGCGGTCGACGACGACGTTGTAACCGCTAAGCGCGAGTTCGCGCATTTGGAAGGTCGCGACGTTGTTCGCGTCGCCGACGAGAACGACGCGCGCTTCGTCGGTTCCGGGCGCGACGAGATCGGCTTCTTTCGCGGCGACGCGCATTCGCGGGGAACCGTCGAAGGCGCTTTCGACGAGCGTAACGCCGCCGCGCAGCGTCGCGCGGTCGATTTCGACGGCGGCGACGCGATTTTTTTCGGGATGGGAGCGGAGGACGCACCAAAGGTCGAGGTTGCGCGCTTCCATTTGGAAGGTCGACTCGTTTTCGTCGCCGAGCGTCGATTTGCCGGAGAGGAACGAAGAAACGGCGGCGTCGGAGGGCGCGTCGTCGGGCGTCGGCGCGGCGTCGGGCTCGTCGGAAGCGGGAACGGTCGCGAAGCGAACGACGACGGCGTCGGAGATTTTCGCGTCGCCGCGCGGCGCTTGGAAGACGACTTCGTCGCGGAACGAGGCGGCGATCGGAACGACGTTCGTCAAAAGGCGGGCGTTCGAGGCGGTTCGACCGTCGTCGCGCGGCGTTTCGGCGGTTCGCGCCCAAAAATCGGCTTCGCGAGCGGAGAACGTCCCGACGCCGTCGAGGTAAAAGGCGACGGCGCCTTGAGTCGACAGTTTGTATTGTTCCGGTTGATTCGGTTCCGGCGCGACGCGGAGACCGTTTTGCCAATCGGCTTGGATTCGGCGTTCGTTTCCGTCGTCGCCGCGCAGATAAGCGTCGAGTTTGCCGCTTCCTCGGGCGAGGACGGTCTGCGGTTTATGCGCTTCGTCGAGCTGGATTTGAACGGCGTTCGCCGAGAAGTCGACGCGGGTTTCGGTTTGCGCGCGGAGTCGGGCCGATTCGTTCGTTTCTTCGTTGGAGAAGAGGTTAAGAACGCGTCGGCGGACGTCGTATTGGATTTCGTCGGCGGAAACTTCGACGTTTTCGCCGTCGACGCGAACGAGCGACGGCGCGTCGACGGAGCGTTGGGCGCGAACGACCGACGGAACGAGGCGCGCGAGGGAGCCGGTCGGAGCGTTGCGACCGAGGAGGCGGCGATAGTCGGGGCGGTCGGCGGCTAATTTCTCAAATTCCGGGTCTTGCAGGTAGAGGTAAAGGGCGCCGCAAAGGAGCTGCTCCGCTTTCGCGCCGTCGCGATAGGAGACGACTTCGACGGAGTCGTTGAAGCGGACGCACCAACCGCCGAACGCGTCGGGATTCGACGAAAAATAGACGCCTTTTTTGCAACGAACGTCGATATAAGAGTCGCCGGGACCGCGAGGCGGCGCGTTTTCGACCGGCGCGTCGGCGTCCGAGGGAGAAAAGGAGTCGGCGAGGGAGTCGTCGAGGTAGAAGCGCGAGTAACCGTCGAGTTCGGTCAACTCGATTTGTTCGATCGAGAAACCGCACCCGAGATTGCCTTCCCGACGCAGCGCGTCGACGCGAGCGCGGAACGCCGCGTTCGGGTCGTTTTCGTCGACGGCGGGGACGTCCGACGCGGCGTCGCGCGAGGCAAAGTCGAGCGGAAGGTCGAGGTCGATCGTCAGTCCGCGACCCGAGCCGTTGTTGCGTCCTAGTTGGAATGAAAATTCAAAATTGGTGCGAATTTGTTTTTCGGTGAAGACGAGGTCGCGCGTTTGGAAGCGGACGTCGTCTTCGGCGCCGGGCGACTTCATGTCGGAGCGCAAAACGACTTCGCCTTTCATTTCGCCGGAGAGGAACGAGGAAAAGTCGAAATTCGCGGAGTCGAACGAGCCGACGTCGGCCAGCGGTTTAGTGAATTCGAGGACGACGCGGTCGGTCGACTCGAAAACGAACGCTTGGCGGCAGCGTTCTTCGTCGGAAAGGCGGTCGCCGGTCGCGAGGAAGACGATCGTGCAAGCGTTGAGGGCGACTTGGGTGCGGTCTTGCGAGACGATCGGCTCGTTTTTGAAAATGAAGACGACGGAGCGGTTCGCCGGCGCGACGACGTTGGGCGAGCGGCGCCGCCAGTCGTTTTTATCGGGAAAAAGTTGCGAAAGACGCGGGAAAACGCGGTCGAGCGCTTCGACGTCGGGCGTCGCGTCGCGAGCGTCGGGGGCGCGCGAGTCGACGGGAAGGGGGGACGGGGGCACGGGCGCGAAACAACGGGAGTAAACGAAAGTCGCGGCGCCGACGAGCGCGAGCGCGGCGAGCGGAAGGAAAAGGCGGCGAGGCGACGACATAACGGCTCCTGAATAACGACGACGTTCGACGAAAGGAAGACGCCGCGCGTCGGCGTTCGCGGCGGTCGATTATTTTAGCGTCGGGCGAGAAAAAAAACAAGAGGGAAATTGAGAAAAACGGCGCTTAAGTCGGGAAAGCGCCCGAAATAACGTCGAAAAAAAAGACGCGAACAAAGGAGATTTTTAAAGCGGAAACCAAAAAAATAAAGGGTTATTCGCCGCCGTCGCGCCGTCGCAAGCGGTTCGTTAAAACGGCGAAGCTCGCCGAGAGTTTGACCTCTTCGTAAACGACGTCGCTCGGCAGATCGAGCCGAACCGGCGCGTAATTCCAAATGGCGCGAACGCCGATTCCGACGAGTTTGTCGGCGACCGGTTGCGCGGCGCGGGCCGGAACGGTAACAATTCCCATTTCGACGATTCGACCCTCTTCGCGGCGGAGACGTTCGGCGGTCGACGCGATTTGGTCGAGCGGGCGAACGAGGCGACCGTTGATCTCTTGCCCGAAAAGCGTCGGATTCGCGTCGAACGCCGCGACGACGTCGAGCCCGTGCGCGACGAAACCTTCGTAATTCAGGATCGCGCGCCCGAGGTTGCCGACGCCGACTAAAAAGGCGGTCGTTTTGACGTCCCAACCGAGAAAACTTTCGATCGCCTCGATCAGTTCGTCGACGCGGTAACCGACTTTCGGACGTCCGGAAACGCCGGTGATCGCGAGGTCTTTGCGCACTTGAACGCTGCGCTGCCCGAATTCTTCGGCGATGCGCGTGCAAGAAACGACGTCGTCGCCGCGGTCGAGCGCTTCTTTTAAGAAGCGTAGGTAAACCGGGAGGCGCTGAACGCTGGGCGTCGGGAGGTTGCGAACGCGGGAGGACGCTTTCATAGGCGAGGACGGGGCAAGGCGCGAGGGACGAAGGCCGCGAAACGTTCGGAGCGACGCGCGTCGCCGCCGAACAATTTTTCGGACAATTGAATTATAACCGTTTTCGGCGCGTTTTCAACGGGGGAAGTCGGATCGTAGCCATGTCGTTCTGTGTGCCAAGGAGT
>JAZQAP010000316.1:0-2178 GCA_045545275.1 Thermoguttaceae bacterium
CGACCATATCCAAGTGGAAACGCCCGTTCCCATCCCGAATACGGAAGCTAAGCGCTTGGAGCCGATGATAGTTGTGAAACCGCGAAAGTAGGTATCGCCGGGTTTTTTTTCAAGATTCTTAACCGGGTCTTGAAAATTTAAAGCGTAAACTTTGAAATTTTTCGAAGTTTGCGCTTTTTTTATTGGCTTTTTCGTTGACTTCTTGCGGCGCGACGTTTATAATTCTTTTGCCGTAAATGGCGACGTGTATCAAACGCGTAAATTGTCGGCGTCTATTAAAGACTTTCTTTTTTTTAGTTTTGCAAGCTAACGCGTCCCTTGGCCAAAATTTCTGTGGTTTGCGCTTAACTTGTTGTAACAATGAGGTTTATGAGGCGATTAGCGCGACCGGCGATCTAACGGCGAAGTCGTTAAACGATTTCTATTGACAACGGTGTAAACGACGTCGGAACGTTATATTTAACAGGAGATAACGGCGATGAATTGCGATTCGTTTATTCTTTTTGCGGGCGATCCTTACGCTATGCTGAACGCCTTGGCTTTTTTATTAGCGACTCTAACGGGCGCGGCGGCGGAGCAAATCGAGCGAGCGTTACGGAGAAATAGTCGATTTCTGTTTCCGACCGCGATTGGCGCGGCGGCGGGATTAGCGACAGGGATACCCCTTCTAGAGTCCGGGTGGTTTTGCGTCGGTACCTTTCTGTTCCGCGCGTTAACCGGAGCGCTCGGCGGTTTCCTTGGTGCGACGGTCGTTAAAGCGCGGAAAAAAAGAAAAAACGGCGACTCGAGCGGCGGCGAGTCGGAGGAGAAAAGCGTTTCATAATCGGAGAGAAAAACGCGGAAAACGAAGAAAATCGAAATTTACATCGCCGTCGTCGGTTGGCTTTTTGACGACGGAGGATTGCGGCGTTAACGGCGGGCGCTTTGGGAACCGCTCCTCGGTCGAATAAGACGAAAGATTGCGACGTCGCGTCGTTTGTTAAACGATCGCGAGCAAACTCCGTCCGACCGAGCGTTCTAAGTTCCCGGCGGCGTTGGTTTTACAAGCGGGAAAATGGACGAAGCGTTTCAAGTCGAGGCGGGGGAGCGCGTTGGAAGAGAAAGACTTGTCGGCGGGAAAGACGGCGAGCTAACCGGCGCGTTTCCGTCGCTTACGCTCTTCGAAAACCGCGATCTCAAAAATATTGCCGTTAGACGACGCCGAGAAAGACCGCGTTTTATCGCCGTTCGCCGAGTCCTCGGACTTCTTAACCTTTATGGAAACGGGGGGGAAAGCGCGGGACGAACCCGAGAAGTGCGCCGAAACGACGGAGTTTTTCCATTCGCTCGCTAAAAGACGCGAACGGCGACGACGAGGAAAACGACGGCAAAAGCGAATCTATGGTCGCGGACAAAACAAACGACGTCGCGTCGCTTTCTTTTCCGCCGGGACGCCGGGCGTCCGAGGTCGCGCGAGGTAGGACGCCGGGCGTCCAAGGTCAATAACGACGGCGTTTGCGACGTTATTTAGTTTTTGAAAATTTTACGTTTTTTTGAAAATTTTCAAGAAAAAACTTGACGCCGGGTTTTCGTTGTGTTATAAAACGGTCGTAGGAGGGAATGTCGCGGTCCTGTTTAAGCGACGATTTCTATTTTTGGTATCCTGCTTTCAAGCCGCGAACCGAGTTCGCCGCGACGCGCAAGCGCCGCAAGTCTCGCGTTCGCAACGTTTCCTAAAAAGGAGCTTAAAATGAAATCGTTTTTCCGCCACCTTTCGAGCCGTTTTCCTTTCTTCGCCAACCGTCCGAGCGCTCTCGAACGCGCCGTTCGACAGTCGCCGAAAAGCCGTCGTCTCCGGATGGAACCCCTTGAAAACCGGGCGCTTCTGGCGGTCGACGCGTTCGGCGGCGCCGCGTCGTTGGTCGACTCCGACGTCGGCGCAACTTGGGGGCCCGACCCGGCTCCGGCGGCGTTTTCGGCGTCCGTCCTCGCGACCGACGCCGCGATCGTCGACGTCTCCGGCGTTAACGCAACTTCCACCGTCGCGTCGTTTAGCGTTCAAACCGAAGCGCCGGACCCGGTCGCGCCGCCGAGTTTCGAACAGTTAATGGAAGCGCTCGGCCAAGTGAAAATCGAGTCGCTCGACGACGAATTTGACGCCGCGTCGTTATCTTACCTCGACGACGCATCCGACGAAAC
>JAZQAP010000317.1:0-2096 GCA_045545275.1 Thermoguttaceae bacterium
TCGACCGCCGGAACCATATCCTCGTCCTCGTCTTCGAGATCCCAATCCGGGCTCGTTTCGATATACTCGACCGCCGCCTCGAACGCCGCCGCGGCCTCCGCGTAAGCGCCGACGTGAAAACGCGTTAGCGCGAGGTAAAAGTCTTGCCAAAATTCCTCGTCCATATCGAAGAACTCTTTGTCGAGCCGTCCGGCGTCGTACTCGCGCAACACGTCGGCGACGGTCGCGAAGCGGCGGAAATACGGCGTTACTTCGTCGCGCAAAAACGCTTCGACGCCGGTCAAAATCGCTTCGACTTCCTCCTCGCTCTTCGGCGGGCCCTGCCACGTCTTTTGTTCGGCGGTCGCAACCCAGCCTTCGTCCTCTTGTTCTCGATGTTCTTTCCAAAAACGCTTCAATTTCTTTTGCGTCGCGGCGTCTTGCGGAGCGTTCGCCCAAGCGTCGAAACGAGAAACGCGTCCGACGCCGTAATCGACGACCAAATACCCGTTCCAGTAATGGAATTGGCAATAATGGCTCATAATTTCCGCCGTCCGCGTCTAACCTTGCTTGTCGTCTTTTTCTTGCGCAAACCCAAGCGGTTCCATAGTTTGCGCGATCAGCTTTTTGACGCGGCGCGTCAGGGCGCTTTTGAGTTTCGTCGCTTCTTTTTTGGCGTCGTCCGACATTGCGTTTCCTCCTCGGTTTCAACGTTTTTGAAAATCGCGTCCCGACACCGCGTCGCGAACGCTTTTATTCAATACCGTTAGTATAACGCCGCGCCAAGTCTAAAGCAAGAAAAAAGAAGAAGAAGAGAAAAAAAACGAAAAAAAAGCGAAAAAAGTCGCCGACGCGCCCCCAAGGAGCGGGAAAAAAAGAGAAAAACGCAAAAAAGCGCGCTTGCCGACGTCGCGCGACAAAGCGTCGAACGCGTTTGAGCGGCGACCAAAAAAACGCCGAGCGAACCGAAATCCGCTCGACGTTTCTTCTTGTTCCGACGACGCAAACCGCTCAACCGCGCCGTTTACGCCGTTCCGTTTTCAACGCGACGTCGATTAACGACGGCGTTCCGCGATCTCCGCCTTGACGCCGCCGACTAATCGCCGGTTACTCGCCCGCTTTCCCTTGCGATTCGACAAGCCGTCGCATACAATCGGCGCCGATTCGCGCGGCGTCTACCGCTAACAAGTCAAAATCCGAACCGAAAAACTCAAACCACCCCTCCCGCCGTTCCAGGACACGCGCCGCCTCTTCGAACGCCTCCGCGGCTTTCGCGTAAGCGCCGATTTGACAATACTCTAGCGCAAGAAAAAAATCTCGATAACGCGGGTCGGTTCCGTATAAAAAAACCTTTCTCTCTATGAGCCCAGCCTCGTAGTCGCGCAACAGTTCGCCCGTTTCGGAATATTTGCGAAAGTAATCCGTCGCGGCGCCCAAAATCGACTCAAAGTCGGTAAAAAACTTTTCAAACTCATCTTTGTTTTTGGGCGGATAAGGTAAAACCTTATCAAACGCATCCGCCATAACATTTGATTCTTCCCATTCATTAAACGCTGTTTTAAATCGGGTTAGCGTCTCTCGCGTCGCCGCGTCTTGCCGAGCGTTCGCCCAGCAATCTGCGCAAGCGTCCAAACGAAAACCGGCGCTACCGCCGTACTCGAAACTGAACTCCGGCCGCCTTTTTATGAAGCGAAAGCGACAATGTTGCCACATCGTAATTGTTTTACGACTCCATTCTTGACCGTCTTCTTGCTCAAACCCAAGCGGCTCCAAAGTTTGCGCGATCAATTTTTTAACGCGGCGCGTCAAGGCGCTTTTGAGTTTCGCCGCTTCTTTCTTGGCGTCGTCCGACATTGCGTTTCCTCCCTTAGCGTCAATATTTGCGAGAAACGCGCTCCGACTTTTGCGTCGGAAACGCTTTATTCGTTTAGTATAACGCCGCGCCAAGTCTAAAGCAAGGAAAAAGAAGAAGAAGAAGAGAAAAAAAAACGAAAAAAGTCGCCGACGCGCCCCCAAGGAGCGGGAAAAAAAGAGAAAAACGCAAAAAAGCGCGCTTGCCGACGTCGCGCGACAAAGCGTCGAACGCGTTTGAGCGGCGACCAAAAAAACGCCGAGCG
>JAZQAP010000318.1:0-6884 GCA_045545275.1 Thermoguttaceae bacterium
CGCTCGGCGGCCCAAGCGGCGTGTTCCGGCGGCGCCAAATCTTGGACCGCGCGCCAATAATCGACGTGGGCGCTCCAACCGCCCGGGACGAAAACGAACGTTCGGTTCGGCTTCTCGCGGAGCCAACGCTCGATCTCCGGACGCGCTTCTCGGAACGTCAAATCCCATTGCGGCCAATGTTTCGGCGAATCGTTTCCGCCGCCGGTCGCCTCCGCGTTTCCCCCTTCTTCCGCGTCGGTCGCGGGCTCGATCTCAAACTTAAAGAGCGTTTCGAAATCAAATTCGCCGTCGGATTCGGAAGCGGAATCGGAATGAAAATCGCCGTCGGATTCGGAAGCGGAACCGGAATGAAATTCGCCGTCGGATTCGGAAGCGGAACCGCCGGTCGCGCCGCTCTCTTCCGCGCTCTCGCCGCTTTCCGTTTTTTCCGTTTCCCCCGTTTCTCCCTCGTCGACGACCGGCTCGCCGCCCGCGTCGCTCGGCACGACGAACTCCGAGTCCTCAGCCAGCCAAACGATCGTCTCGTATCGCTCGCCGTCGACGCGATCCTCGTCGCGGAGGCCGATATATCTTTGTTTTTTTTTCTCGACGCCGCGCGTTTTTTCGGCGCAATAATTCGCGAAAACGGAGACGCCGTTAATACTTTCGGCGTCCCCCGCGTACTCGTCGCTCCAATATTCGTCCCAATAATCCGTTTTCGGCGCGCAACCGCTCGACGCGACCGCCCCCAACGCGACCGCGGTCGCCAACGGAAGCGCCCAAATTCGCGTAAATCCGCCGTTTGCGTTGTTCGCGTTGTTTGCCCAATTCGCCGAAATTCGCGCTTCGTTCGCTCTCTTCGCCGCCTCCCGCGACGCTCGCTCCGCCGCCGCTTGTTCCGCGTCGAGCCGTTCCATCGCCGCGACGAACGGTTCGCGGAGCCGCCAAACGTCGTCGAACTCCGCTTGCGAAATCGTTCGACCGCCGAAATAAACCCGTTCGAACGCGTCCATCGTCGCTTTGTAAATCGTTCGAACGCCGGGATTAACGGCCAACTCAAGCCAATATTCGCGATTCGTCTTCCCGCGCCGCGCCCGCAACAGACCGCGCTTGTCCGACTCGACGATCAACCAACTAAAGAAGTAAACGAGCGCAAGTCGCAAGTCGCCCGCCGCCAACGCGTTCTCCGCCGCCGTTCCCAAATCGTCGACGCGCTCCCGGGCCTCCGGCGCGATCGCTTCGAGTCGACGCTCCCGATCTTGCCGCGCTTTTTTCTCCTTCTCTTTCCCGACGCCGCCGAGCGCCGTTTGCCGCAACGCCCAAAAGATCGCGCCGACGAGCGCCAAAACCGCCGCGCCGACCAACGTCCAAAAAAGAATCTCCGCGACGGTTCGCAATCCCTCCAACGAACGCGGCGCCGACCTTTCGCTCCGAATCGGCGCGGGCGCCCGTTCCGGTCGCGGCGGTAAAAACGCCGCGCCCCCCGACTCCGACCGCCAAGGCGTTTTTTCCTTCGTCGCCGCCTTCTCCCAAGCCGTTTCCTCCGCCGAACGTTCGACGGCGACCGCGCCGCGACCGCCTCCCGCTCCCGCCGCCGTTCCGCCGTCGACGACGCAACAAAACGCCGCCGCCGCGACGAGCGCCGTCCCCAATCTCTCCGTTCTCGACTTCGGCGTCGTTTCGCTTCTCGTCTTCGTCAAATTTCGCCCTTTCGTTCGTCGCCGTTTTCGTTTTCTTCGCCAAGCGTCAGCGCCAACGCGCCCTTCCCAACGTCGCGCCGTCGTTCGGCGTCGAACGCCAATTTCGCTCGCTCGACCTTAAACGCCAGCTCCAGATCCCAGCCTTCGGTCGCGACGCGGTAATTAATATATCGCAAAAAATCCAAAACGACGACGTAAAAACGCAAACCGAACAAAAACGCCGGAAAAATCGCCCAATGAAACGCCGCCGCCCAAACGTCGCCGGTCGCGATCAACGTCGGCCCGATTTTGTCGAGCAAAAAATACCCGGAAAACGCCGCCGTCGCCGGCCAAAGATTCGGTTCGAGAACGCCGCGTCGGAACGAGCGAACGCGCTCGGCGGTCGAATATCGCCCCGACGTTTTGCGAAACGGCGTTCGTTCGAGCAAAATCGTTTCCGCGTAAAACGTCCCGCGTCGAAAAACCCGCGTCAAGACAAGAAAATAAAAGAGTTGCGGCAAACGCTCCGCCCAACTCGCGACGATTTCGCGCCGCTCGATCTTGCGCTCCGACTCGAACAGCCAAACGCCCAAATACCGCGTCGCCAACGAGCCGACGAACGCCGTTTCGAGCGCGATTATCCAATAAACGAAACAGTTTTGCCAAAAGAGGACGCCGGTTTCGCCAATTTCGCTCGGGGCGCCGAACAAAAAGAGCGCGAAAAAGAGCGCGTCGAGCGCCCAAATCGGAACCGCCAAAAGAGCGAAATAAAACGCCAACCGCTTAAATTCCCTCCCGATAACGAGAAACGCCAGGTCGCGCGTTTCGCCCGTCGAGCGTTTGCGAACGGCGATCGCTTGCCGCGTCCAGTCGTTTTTTTCGCGTCGTTCGTCGTCTTTTTTCATCGCCGTTTTCCTTCCGCCGCGTTTACCCAACCTCGCTTCGCCGCCCAAGAGACGCCGCCGAGCCCAAGAATGTAAAACGCCAACAGCGCCGACGTAAAGAGCGCGATTCCCCGCTTGACCGTCGCCGCGTCGCCGAATGCGCCCCAAAACAACGTCGGACGCGGCGAAACGAACGCCTCCAACGTCGCCGCGCCGCAAAAAAGGAGAAACGCCGCGACCATCGCCGGCGACGCTTTAATCGCCGCTCGACGCGCCGAGTCGAGCCGCGAATAACCGTTCGTTTTAATCAAGCCGAACCCGATTCGCATCCCGGCCGCCGCCGACAAGACGACCGCCGTCAACTCGAACGGCCCGTGCGCGGTCGTAAATTCGGCGAACCGCGCCGCGACGTCCGCCTCGACCGCCCCGCTCGACATATACCCGAACGAAACGCCGAGCGCCGTCGCGTTGAACGCTAAAACATACAGCCCCGGAAACGCGAAAAGCGCCCCCAACGCAAAACATTGCAAGCCGATTCCGCCGTTGTGTTGGACGTAATACGCCGCCATTCCGACGCGGTCGAACGCGTCGATTTCGTCGAACGGCTTCGCGTACATCGATTCCAAAGCCGCCAATTGTCCGGCGCCGACGACGCTTCGCGCGAACTCCGGATTCTTCGCCGCGATCGCCTCGCACGTCCAAAACGGAACCCAAAAGAGCGCGAGCGCCGCCCAAAACGCCGCGTCGGTCAAGAGCCAACGGGGCGCGTCGAAAAAGAAAACGCGCCCAAACGTTTTCAAGTCCCACGTTTGCCGACGGTAAAGCAAGTTGTGCGCGACGCCGACCAAATCGTTCAAATAGCGAACCGTTCCCGGCGGAAACCGATACGACTCCGCCAACGCTAAGTCGCCGCACGTCGCTCGATACAACGCCGCGAACCGAGCGATCGTCGCCCCGTCGCGCGCGCCTTTCGAACGAGCGCTTTTCAGTTCCGCCGCCAACCGTTCCAGTTCTTTCCAATCCGGTTCGCGCTTCGCGATCAGTTCGTCGATCATCGTCGGCTTCCTCGTTTCCCTTGCGCCCTTGTCGTTCTTTCCGCTTTCGCGTCGCCCTCTTGATTTTTTTGCTCCCGTTTATTATACTGTCGTTAGCGCGGAAAAACAAATCGTTTTCGGAAAAGTCGCGCAAATTTTCGTTCGTTCTTCTCAAAAACGGGACGCGTCTCCCCTTTTTTCCGAAGAAACCGTTTTTTTTTTCGAAAATTCGACGCGCGGCGCCGAGCCCTTATCGCGAATCCGCTCTTTTGTTATCGACGATTATTAACGACCGTTATTAATTAAGGAGAAGAAAATGGAATTGAAACGCTCCGACGCCGCCGACCGCGTCCAATTGCAAGACCGGATACTCGCCGCGCCCGCTTACCGCAAAGCGTACCGCGACCCCGACTTCCTCTCCGGCTTCGACGGTCGCGAAGTCCGCCTCCTCGCCGAATACGTCAAACCGGAACGAGCGTTCGAAAAAGCGCGCGTCGGCTCGACCGTCGTCGTTTTCGGGAGCGCCCGGATTCCTTCTCCGGAAGACGCGGCCCAACGTCTCGAACTCGCCGAAAAAGCCGCGCTCGAAACGCCCGGCCCCGCCGCCGACGCCGCGTTGGCCAAAGCGCGAACCGCCGCGAAACTCGCTCCTTATTACCAAACGGCCCGCGAATTCGCCGAGTTGGCCGCGAAGAAGAACGACGTCTTCAACCGCGAAATCGGCGCCGACGGCAAAATTTGCCCGACCAAACAACGCGAATTCGTCGTCTGCACCGGCGGCGGCCCCGGCATTATGGAGGCGGCCAACCGCGGCGCGTTCGACGCCGACGAACCGACGATCGCCCTCAACATCGCGCTGCCGTTCGAACAACAACCGAATCCGTTCGTTTCGCCGGAATTAAGTTTCAATTTTCATTACTTCGCGATTCGGAAACTGCATTTCCTCCTGCGCGCCAAGGCGCTCGTCGCGTTCCCCGGCGGCTTCGGCACCTTCGACGAACTCTTCGAAGCGTTGACGCTCCGCCAAACCGAACGAATGCAACATTTGCCGATCGTTCTTTTCGGTCGCGAATTTTGGGAAAACGTCGTCAATTTCCCCAAACTGGCCGAATACGGCGTTATATCGCCGCAAGACCTCGACCTCTTCCAATACGCGGAAACCGCCGAAGAAGGCTGGGCGATCATCGAAAAATATTACGCGAACGAAGCGATTCGCCAAAACTAACGACCGCGCCGATTTTGCCGCCGCCGACGCAAACGCCGACGCGACGCGGAACCGTCCGACGCGTCAAAATCGTTTCGAACGGCGCCGCAAACGCGAATTTCTCGCCAAGAGAAGAGGAAGCCGCTTCCCTTTCGGATAAAAAGCGGTATAATGAAAGGTCGACGGAAGCGAAGACGAACGCAACTTCGGCGACGTGTTTTCAACGATTTATTATTTTCGGCGCTTTAAAGAAAAAGCGAACGACAACGGAAAAACGAACGATGACCTTGATTTCGAAGAATCTCAAAGCTCGACTTCTCTCGCTCTTTTACGCGCTCGCGGTTTTTATGGCGACGTCTCCCGTCGTCCTCGCGGCCGAAGAAGAAGAGGAAGCCGTGAAGGAACCGGTTTGGGTTATTAGTTGGGCCGCCTTCATTTTGTTCGCCGGGCTGACGATTTCCATCTGCGTTTTCTTCTCGCGCCGTCCCGAAACGCTTTTGACGAACGAAGAACAAAAGCAAGTCGGCGCGCTCGCCGCCGAACGCCTCGCCGAGCGCCGCAAAGCGGAACGTTTGGCGCGGATGCAAGCCGGACAAAAGAAATCGAACGCGAATTAATCTTGGCGCGGCGGCGCGTTTTTAACGCCGCGCAAGCGTTTGGCCGTTTTTAAGCGTCGAGGAGATTATGCCGTCCGTTTCGTCCAACGCCGTCGAGAACGAGAGCGCCGAGGAACCGTCGCGGTCGAACGCGGCGCGCTCGGAAGAGAGACGCGGCGTCGCGCTCGCTTTCGCGGCGTTCCTGATTTGGGGCCTTTTTCCGATCTATTTCGACCTGTTGCGCGACGTTCCGCCGTTGGTAACGCTCGCGTTTCGGGCCGTTTTTACGAGCGTTTTGCTTTTGCCGCTCGTTCTTTGGCGCGGCAAGGGCCCGGCGATTCTCGCGACGTTGCGCCGTCCGCGATACGTCGTCGGTTTGGCGATCACGATGGCGGCGACGGCGGCCAGTTGGGGCCTTTTCATTTGGCTCATCGCGGTCGGGCATACTCTTTACGCGAGTCTAGGCAACTACATAAGTCCTTTGGCGAACGTCGTTTTTGGCGCGCTTTTCTTACGCGAACGAGCGCGTTTTCTTTCGGCGGTCGCGATTTTCCTCGCGTTCGTCGGCGTCGCGGCGTTTGCGCTCGGCGTCGGACGGCTTCCTTGGGAGAGCGTCGTCGTCGCGGCGGTTTTCCCGATTTACTCGATCCTGCGCAAGGCGATGGACGTCGACTCGACGACCGCGCTGACGATCGAGACGCTTTTTTCGCTTCCGTTTGCCGCCGCTTATATTGTTTACGTCGGTTATTCGGGAGCCGGGCCGCGCCCCGATTGGTCGACCGATCCTTATTCGCTGACGTTGTTGGTCGGCGCCGGCGCGTTGACGGCGGTTCCGCTTCTCCTTTTCGGCTCGGCGGCGCGGCGCGCGAAGCTCTCGACGCTCGGCCTCCTGCAATACTTGACGCCGACCGGCCAATTCCTTTGCGGAGCGTTCCTTTTCCGCGAACCGACGACCGTTTACCAATGGGTCAGTTTCGCGTTCGTTTGGGTCGCGCTCGTCCTTTTCAGCGTCGACCTTTGCCGCGCCGAAAAGTCGAATCGCCCCGAAAAGGAAACCGACGCGGAGTCGACGCGCTCCGAACCGCCCGCCGATTCCGCTTGAACCGGTCGACGATTCCGTCGAAACGAACGGTTTGCCCCGCTTCGAGCCCCCAATTTTCCCGCCTTTCCTATTTTCCAATTTTCCCGCCGTTAAGGAGCCGTTCCGATGGGAGTTCTTCGCATCCACCCGCCCGTTTTGCTCTTGATCGCCGCGTTCGGCGTTCCGGAAGAGTCGGTCGAAATCGCTCGCAAGCGCGCCGAGGAAGAATTCGGCCCGATCGCGCTCGAAAGCGAGCCTTACCGCTTCGGCGACTTCACCCAATATTACGCGAAGGAAATGGCGCCCGATCTTTTGAAACGATTTTGGGTTTTCGAAAACTTAATCGACGCCGCCGAACTCCCGGGAATCAAACTGAAAACGAACGATTGGGAAGAAGAAATCGGCGCGCGCCTCAAAGCGGAGAAGT
>JAZQAP010000319.1:0-11663 GCA_045545275.1 Thermoguttaceae bacterium
AAGAGACCGCCGAACGCGAACGCGCTCGGAGCGGTCGCCAAAAGCGCCGCCAGCAACGACGCGCGCAACGTCAAACCGTTGATTTTCATCTCAAAAACTCCTCTCGAAATATGGAACAACGTCCGCGGACGTTTTTATTCGGATTTTATCGCGCTCGGCGATTCGGTCTTTCCGACGTTTCGCGTTTTCCCGATGAAACATCGCGCTCCAACGGCGATTTCGCCGAGTTTAAGTCGTCGGAAAACGGCGCGGCGATTTTCGCTTAACGAAACCGCGCCGAGGTCGGCAAACGTTCGCGACGGAACGGCGCCTCAGGCAAAATTAACGAAGATTGCGCGAACTTCCTTGCTTCGCTATTTCGCCTATATTTTCTCTTAAAATCTCGCTTTGAAAAGCCCCCGAACCTCGTTATTTTTCCCAAATCCCCAAAAAAGGGGCGAGTCTTAACGATTATAACGGCAAAGCGCGTTCCTTGCCGCGTTCTCGGCGCAATCGACGCCGTCGGTCGTTGGCGGCGCGCTCCAATCGGACGCTTCTTCGTCTATGTTATCGCCCGTTTCGCTCTCCTGAAACCAAGAAAAGACGACGACGTCGCAAAACCGACGTCGCGCGCAAAACCGGCTTAACCGGAACGCACGCATTCCCCGCAAGTCCCCCAACTCCCCTATTCTACCGCGCAATCGCCGGTCGCCGACCAAAAAAGCCAAAAAAACGGCGATATTTAACGTTTTTTAAAAACCGACGCGCCCCCTTCGTCGTCTCGTTTAGTATAATGAGAATAACGCCGAGCGGTTCGCCGCCTTGCTTTGCTTCTCGGATTCGCGTTCCGCTCGGAACCGAGATCGCGCCCGCTCGCCGTCCGTTCGTTAAATGGAGAAAGAAAAATGACGATAAAATCAACTTTGCGCGAAAATCGTTCCGGTTGTTTCGCGTTTTTACCCCGTCGGCGACCGTTCCGCGTTCGAGCGTTCGTCGCCTTCGCCGCGTTTGCGTTCGGACTCGGACTCGCCGCGCAAGCCGACGCCGCGCCGCCGTCGCGCCCGCGTCCTCTCGACCGCGCTCGCCCCGTCGAGCCGACGACGCCCGGCGGCCCGGTCGCTCCGGACGCGACGACGAAACCGAATCTTCCGTTCGCCGGAATTTCGACCAAAACGCCGGAAGAAATCGACGCGGAACTCGCCGGCAAGTCGACGCAAGACCTGCAAACGGCCGCTTTCGCGCTTGAAGCCGAGCGAATGACCGCCGACGCCTCGATTCTTTTCGAACGAGTTATCTACTCCGACGACGCCAACGTTCAAATGCGCGTTCGAGCGCTCGAATCGTTCGATTTCTTTCGCGGCGACCGTCGGAACCGCGCCGAAGAGCGTCTCTTAGAATTATCGCGACGTTTTTCCGATTCTTGGCGCGTTCAAGCGGCGTTGGTCGAGCATTTAAATCGTTGGCCGAAACGCGGCGTTATGGTCGACGGCGTTTTCGATCGAAGCGTTTACTCGGCCCGAAATCAGCTCGACTCGACGGCTCGCGACCGCGTTCTCGCGTTGCAACTCTTGAACGCCGCGCTCCCGAAAGCGCAAGCCGAGTTGGCCGCGCTCTTTCCGAACGGTCTCGACGCCGCGCCCGACGTCGAAGCGCTCAAAGCCTCGCCGACTTTCCAAGGCCATAGCGCGTCGTTCCTGGCGCGCCGAGGCGACGTCGTTTGCGAAGAATTTCGCCGATTTTACCAAGTTTTCGCCAACGTTCTCGGCGACGATAACGAACGTTGGCGCCTGCAAGCGAAAACCGATCTCGACGTTTTGCCCGATTGCGAACCCGCGGAAAACCGTTACCGAGCGTCGCGTCGTCAAGGCGCTCCGGTCGACGCCGAAGGGAATCCGGTTTTCTTCGCGACGCCGGAGTCGTTCGAAGCGGCTCGCAACGACGGCGAAAGACTCCGCTTTATCCAAGCGCAAATTCTTGCCGTCGCCGACGTCTACCAAAAATTCCAAATCCTTGTTCAACAAGGCGTTAGCGTCCAGAAAATCTTCGGCGTTCAAACGCTCGCCGATTATTCGCGTTACTTCCCGACCGATCCGAACACGCCGACGTCGGAAACCGGAATTTGGGATCTTCACACTCTCGACGATTCGGAAACGATCGCGAAATTGGCGACCGGCGTCAAACGCTTCAAACTCCCGGACGAGGAAAACTGCCTCGCGATTTGGCGCGAAGCGCTCGAATACGCCGACGGCGCGCAGCGGAAAGCGGAAGCGTTATTCCATATCGCGCAAGAATATAGCGATCGTCGCCAATACGATAAAGCGCTCGAACTTTATCGCCAAGCGCTTGCGGAAAAAGGAGTAATGCCGCAGACGCTCGTTTATCTCCAAAAGCAAATCGATCAAATCGTCGATCCTTGGGGCCGCTTCGACTTAGACGCGTCGAAAATCAACGGCGCCGAAACGGTCGTGTCTTACGTCGCTCGCAACGCCGCCGCGGTCGAGTTCGTTGTTCGGGGAATCGACGCGGGGAAACTTCTCGACGAATTCCGCCAATCCGCGAACTCCAACCAAAGCGGCGACAAAGACTTCTTCTCGCCGCAAATCGAAATTTTCCTGCAACGACAAGGCGTCGAGAAAATCGCCGAAAAGCGCCTCGGTCCCGAAGTCGCGCGCCGAACGGTCGAAATCGAACCGGAACCGGGTCATTTTAATCGTCGATTCGACGTCGCGCTTCCAATCTCGCGCGGAGGCTTGTTTTACGTCGAAGCGACGGCGAAAAACTCCGAAAAGACCGCCGAAACGACGTCCGCGTTCTTTTGGAAACCGGACGCCGCGATCGTTTCGCGCTCAACCGCCGACGGCGAATACTTTTACGTCGCCGACGCGGTAACCGGCGCCCCGCTCGCGAACGTCGAAGCCGAGCTTTTCGTCGTCGAAACGAGCTGGAACCGCAACGGAAACCGCCGAACGCGCGCCGCTCGCTCCGAAAAGGTTAAAACGGACGCGAACGGTTCGTTCGTCGTCGAAAAAATCCCCGGTTTCAACGTTCAAAGCTCCGACGGAAGACGTTATTACACCGTCTTTACGATCGTTCCGTCCGCGAATCCCGGCGAACCGACGCGTTTCGCTTACCTTGCGACGCAACGTCTCGACGCGCAACTGCGCCGCGCCGCAAACGTTGCAAACAATGAAGTTGAAGCGCAAGCCCGCGCCTATTTCGTCTCCGACCGCCCGCTTTACCGCCCCGGTCAAAAGGCCGAGTTCAAGTTTTGGCTCGGGACGGCGAAATACGACTTGCCGGAAACGCATCTTTGGGCCGGCAAAGAAGTTAAGTATTCGATTACGTCCCCGCGCGGCGACGAAGTGAAAACGGAAACGGTCGTTTTGGACGATTTCGGCGCCTTCGCCGGTTCGTTCGAACTTCCTAAAGAATCTCAACTCGGCGTTTACAACGTTCAAATCCGCGCGACAAACGACCGCTACTGGTACGGCGGCGGCTCCTTCCGTCTCGAAGAGTACCGCAAACCGGAGTTTGCGGTCGCCGTCGACGCGCCCGCCGAGCCGATTACGCTTGGCGACAAGATCGAAGCGACGATTTCCGCGAAGTATCTTTTCGGCGCGCCCGTTACCGAAGGCGAAGTTTCGTATAAGGTTACGCGAACGCGACACGATGAAACTTGGTATCCGGTTTTGCCTTGGGATTGGTTTTACGGCCCCGGTTACGGTTGGCTCCACTGCGACGCCGCGTGGTACCCCGGTTGGTCGAATTGGGGTTGGCGCCGACCGGTTCCGACTTGGTTCCCGCGCTCGGGCGGCGTTCCGGAGGTCGTTCTCGACGGAACGGCGAAACTCGACGCCGACGGCAAAGCGCAAATCGTTATCGACACGTCGTTTGCGAAGGAGCTTTTCCCGAACGACGACCAACGTTACGAGATTACGGCTGAAGTCGTCGACCGTTCGCGTCGCACGATCGTCGGAACCGGCTCCGTTTTCGCAACTCGCGATCCCTTCAATGTTTGCGTTTGGACGAATCGCGGTTTTTACGACGCCGCGTCCCAAATCGACGCGTCGTTCCAAACGCGCCGCGTCGACGGCAAACCGGTCGTCGGCGAAGCGACCGTTCGTCTCTTCAAAATCGAGTATCGACCAACAAACGACGAACCGCAAACCGCTTCGACAAACGCTTTAAGCGTCATTCAACCGGTCGAAACGGAAGTTTTCTCGAAGCGCGTCGCGACGAACGCCGACGGTTTCGGAACGCTTTCGCTCTCCGCCGCGGAGCCCGGCCAATACCGACTCTCTTGCGAAGTCGAAACGGCGCAAGGGTTGCGTCGCGAAGGCGGCGTACTCTTGGCCGTCGGCGCGACGACGCGAAGCGCCGAAGCGAAAGCCGACGCGAAGAAAGAGAGCGGAGAAAGCGCGTTCCGCTTCGGCGATCTCGAACTAACGCTTGAAAAATCGGAGTTTAAAATCGGCGAAACGGCGCGCGTCCAAATCGCGTCCAACCGTCCCGACGCGACCGTTCTTTTCTTCGAACGTCCGGAACACGGACTCGCGCCGACGAAACCGCGAATCGTAAAACTCGAAAACGGAACGGCTTGCGTCGACGTTAAAATCGAAAAGCGCGATATGCCGAACTTCTTTGTCGAAGCCGGAACCGTCTCGAACGGCGAATTTTACAGCGTGTCCCGCGAAATCGTCGTTCCGCCGGAAAGTCGCGTTTTGAACGTCGAAGTTCTTCCGTCGAAAGCGACGGTCGCGCCGGGTGAAAAGACGAAAATCGAAGTCCGTTTGACCGACCTCGAAGGTCGTCCGGTCGTCGGCCAAACCGTTGTTACCGTTTACGATAAGGCGCTCGAACAGCTCGCCGGTCGCGGCCCGAACGACGAAGACGTCCGCAAGTTCTTCTGGAATTGGCGCCGTTACGGACAGTCGCCCAACTTTGCGACAAACCTTCGCGAAATCTTCCGAATCCCGGAAGGCGCCGACTCGAAAATGCGCGATCTCGGCGTTTTCGGCGGCGCGATCTTCTCCGCTTCCAACGCTTTAGCGCTAAACGCCGACGCGGAAGATTTCGCCGTCGTCGAAGAAGCGGCGATGGAAATGGACGCCGCGCCGACGACGATGATCGCGCGTTCGCGTTTGGGCGCAATGGCGGCGACGGCGGCTCCCGCGCCCGAAATGGCGATGGGCGCGGCTCCGACGGCAATGCGCGCTTTCAAATCGAGCGCCGTTAAGGCGCGTAACGAAATCGCAACCGCCGCGGACGCGGGTCTCGCCGAAACGGGCGCGGCCTCGCAAAGTTCGGCGCAACCGGCGTTTATCGAAGCGAAAACGCGCAAAAATCTCGCCGATCTCGCGTTCTGGGCCGCCGATTTGCTTCCGAATGACGACGGCGTTATCGAGCTGGAAGTCGAGACGCCGGAAAACTTAACGACTTGGAAAGTCGCCGCTTGGTCGGTCGGCGCCGGGTTGCGCGTCGGGAGCGGAACGGCGGAATTCATTTCGCGTAAAGACGTTATCGTTCGGATGCAAAAGCCGCGTTTCCTGACGCAAAACGACGAAGCGGTTCTTTCGGCGGTCGTTCACAACTACCTCGACTCCGAAAAAACGGTTCAAGTTTCGCTCGAGTTTGACGCGGAAAACGCCGATTCGCCGCGACTTACGCTCGTCGAAGACGCCGACGGCGCCGCGCTAAACGCTCCGGGAATCGGAACGAACGCCGCGACGCGAACCGTCGTCGTTCCGGCGTCCGGCGAAACTCGCGTCGACTGGCTCGTTAAAGCGCAAAACGTTGGCGCCGCGACGCTTACGATGAAAGCGTTGACCGACGAAGAGTCGGACGCGATTCAAGAGACGCTCCCGATTTTGGAACGCGGCATGTCGAAGCAAATCGCCGTTTCGGGTATGATTCCCGCCGTCGACGCCGCTTCTTCCGTCGCTAAAGCGCCGCGCGAAGCGAAGTTCCGTTTGACCGTTCCGGAAGCGCGACGTCCTGAAACGACGAAACTGACCGTCCGTTTCTCGCCGACGCTCGCCGGGGCGATTTTCGACGCCTTGCCGTATATGATCGAGTATCCTTACGGCTGCAACGAACAAACGCTAAACCGTTTCCTACCGTTGGTTATCGCGCAAAAATCGCTCCTCGATTCCGGCGTCGACTTGGCGTCGCTCAAAGAAAAACGGGCGAATCTGAACGCGCAGGAACTTGGCGACGCGAAAGAACGCGCCGCGCAGTGGAGCCGCAACGCTTCTCACGAAGCGGTTTACGACGTCGACGAAGCGCGAAAACTCGCGCAAACCGGCGTCGACAAACTCGTCGCGGCGCAATGCGCCGACGGCGGTTGGGGCTGGTTCTCCGGCGTCGGCGAACGTTCGACGGCGGAAATGACCGCGCTCGTCGTTCGCGGGCTCGTTTTGGCGCGCGACAACGACCAAGCGGTTCCGGAACACGCGCTCCAAAACGGGATCGCTTGGCTCCAAAACTATCAACGCGAAGAAGCGCTTAAAATCTTGCGCGGCAAAGTTTGGAGCGACGAACGCAAAGCGCGAGAAGGCGCTTGGAGCCTTTATAAAAACGGCGCCGACGAAACGGACGCGCTTGTCTATTACACGCTGTCCGAAGCGGGAATTCGCCCGGTTCCTTTCTCCGAAACCTTTGTCGATACGCAAGATAAGGAAAACGTCTTAATTTCCGACAATCCCGCCGAACTCTTCGCGACGATGAAGGAGTTCCTTTGGGAAGCGCGAACCGAGTTGCAACTTTATCCGGCGTCAATGTTTGCGCTCGCGCTTGACGACGAAACGAAGACGCCGACGCAAGGCCAAACGCCGGAACTCGCCGAATCGCGCGCCGTCGCTAAGTCCCGCGTCGAAACGATTTTGCGTCGTTTGTCGCAATATCGCAAAGTCGACGACGAAAACCAAACGGTTTGGCTCGAGCTGAACGACGTCCCCGGTTGGTATTTTTGGCGTTGGCACGGCTCCGAAATGGAGACGCAAGCCGCTTACTTGAAGCTGTTAAGTCGCGTCGACGCCGAAACGCTCCGCGCTCTCGGGCTCGCCGACGACGCGCCGCGCCTCGTCAAGTACTTGCTTAACAACCGCAAACACGCGACTTACTGGAATTCGACGCGCGACTCCGCCGTCTGCGTCGAAGCGTTCGTCGAGTATTTGCGCCGAACCGACGAACTCGCAACCGATTCGAAAGTAGAGGTTTACGTCGACGGCGAACTGCGCAAAACGGTCGAATATTCGCCGGAAACGCTCTTCGAAACGGACGGAACGCTCGTTCTCGACGCGGCGCAAATCGCGTCCGGCGACCGCGATATCGTCCTTAAAACAACCGGAGCGAACCCTTTGTATTACAACGCTTACCTCGAATTCTTCACGCTCGAAGACCAGATCGAAAAAGCCGGGCTCGAAGTGAAAGTCGAGCGGCGTTATTACAAGCTCGTTCCGAAGAAGGACGCGACGTCGCTCGTCGAAGGCGGACGCGGTCAAGCGGTTTCGCAACGCGTCGAACGGTTCGAAAAGATCGCGCTAAACTCCGGCGATTCGGTCGCTTCCGGCGATCTTATCGAAGTCGAATTGATTCTCGAATCGAAAAACGAGTACGAGTCGATTCTGCTCGAAGACCGCAAGGCCGCCGGGTACGAGCCGGTCGAAACGTCGAGCGGTTATAACGGCAACAATCTCGGCGCTTACGTCGAGTATCGAGACGACCGCGTTTGCTTCTTCGCGTCGCGGATTCCGCAAGGTCGGACGACCGTTTCGTATCGGTTACGCGCCGAGACGCCGGGCCGTTTCTCCGCGCTTCCGACTCGCGTCGAAGCGATGTACGCGCCGGAACTTAAAGGCAACTCCGACGAGTTCAAAGCGAACGTTCTCGACCGCGAAATCGGCGGCGACGCCAAGTAATTTCGTTACGTCGAGACGTTAAAAAAGGTCGAGCGCCGTTCGCGACGCTCGACCTTTTCTTTTACGCAACCAACGTTTTACGTCGGTTGCGTCATTTTTCTTCTTTATTTTCTCGCGCGTAATACTCGCCGATCGCCTTCATCGTCGCGGTCGGATAGTCGGTCGCAAAAGAAGCGCAACCGGCGTCGAGGAGCGTCCAGTACGTCGACGCTTTGTCGCCGTTCGTCCAGGAGAGCGTTTCAAAGGTAACGCCGCGTTTGCGCAACTCGGTTCCGCAGTAACGCAACACGTCGAGCGACGGTTTCACTTCGCCCTTATCGTCAACGACGACGTGCACTTGCAACGCGTCGAGGTCGGCGAAATTCTCGTCGCGAATTTTGTCGAAACGGTCTTTCAGGTCGTCGGCGGTTCCGCTCCACGTCGTCGGCATCCAGAGCATCGCCTTCGAACGCGGCGCGACCTTTTTCCAAGCCTTGATTTCGTCGTACTTAGAACTGGCCAAAATAATTTGCGGGTGAACGGCTTCGGTCGCTTTCGCCAAGACTTCGAAGTCGACTTGCTTCACGTCGAAGAAAATCATACGGCGCGGGTCTTCTTGCAACGCGGCCATCATTTCGTCTAAGTCGGCCATTTTCTGACCTTTAAACGCTTCGCCCATATAGGCGCCGACGTCGAGTTTGCGGCATTCTTCGTAAGTGAAATCTTTGACGCCGAGCTTCTTCACGTCCTCCGGCGCGTCCGGAATGATGCGTTTGAAGTTATTGTCGTGAAAGGACATAATAACGCCGTCTTTCGTCATGCGAATATCGGCTTCCGGCACGACGTTGATCGCCCAGGCGGCGCGGAAGGTTTCGAGCGTTCCTTCCGGCGCTTCGCCGCCCATTCCGCGGTGGCCTTGAACGAGGATTTCCGCGAACGGCAGATTATCCTTAACATTCCAATCGGCGGGGGTTTCCGCGTAATATTCGTCGAGAGCTTGGAACGTAACGTCCGGGCGATCGGCGCCAAAACCGGCGCATCCGGCGTCCATCAGCGCTTTATGGAACGCGACGTCGGTCGCCAAATCGGGGCAAGTTTTCGTCCGCCACGCCATCGTTTGGAACTCGATCCCGCGAGCGCGCAGCTCGTCGGCGACTTTGCGCAAACAAACGAGCGACGGCTGCGGATTACCGTCGGCGTCCTTCGTAACGTGAATCTGCAAACGGTTGATTCCCTTGAAGTTATTGGCGCGCAACTTTTCGAAACGCGCTTCGACGTCGGCGTCCTTCATTTTGCCGAGCCCCATCCAAAGCGTCGCGTCGGCGTTCGGGCAAACCTCGGCCCAACGTTCGAGGTGCGCTTCGTTACCGGACGTCAACGTTACTTGGAAACGCACGTCGTAAACGGCTTTCGCAAGCTGTTCGAAATCGACGTTTTTCACGTCGATTACGACGCGGCGTCGATTATTTTGCTTCAACGCGTCGCAAATTTCTTCGATCGAAACGATTTTCTCGCCTTTGAACTGTTCGCCGCGGAAAGAACCGATATCGAGCGCGCGGGCTTCGTCGAACGTTAAGTCCTCGACGCCCTTGGCTTTAAGTTCGTCGGGAGCGTTCGGACAAACGCGAGCGAAGTTGCCGTCGTGAAACATCAAAATTCGCTTGTCTTTCGTCGAGCGCACGTCGACTTCCGGCGTCCCGCCCATCTCCCAAGTCATTTCAAGAGAGGACATACAGTTTTCCGGCGCCAAATCGCCCGCGCCTCGGTGCGCGACGACCGTTACCTTTTCGCGCGGAACGTTGCGCAACGTCCAACGCGCTTCGTCGCCCAACGTCGCGACCGGAAGCGCCGCCAACAAAGCCGCGACCGACGCCGCCGCTTTCGCCATATTGAATTTCATATAACTTCCTTTATTCCCTTTATTTAAAGCCAAGAAAACAACAGGTCCCGACGCTTCTCGCTCGAACGCGCGAGCCGACGCTCGACGGCGTCCGACTCGCAAACGCCGGGTCGAAAACCTCGTATCGAAAAACGACGCGACCGACGCCGCGTCGTCGAAAAGTCTAAAACATTGAACGAAAATCGGTTACATCGCGACGTCGTCGACTCCGTCCGCTTCGACGCCGTTTCCGGCTTGCCCGTTGAAACCGCCGATGCCGCCGAGCGCCCAATAACGACGCCGCAACTCGTCCAGCGCGTTGAAAACGCGGCTCGGCTCTTCCATATTCTTCATCGTCAGAACGCCGTCGGTAAGGTCTTTAGTAAACAGACGAATCGTCCCGACGCCGCCTTGAAAGTATTTCTGCCAAAGGCTTTGCGTCGATTGAATATCCTTAACCTGCGCGATGTGCATCGAGTCGGTTTTCTTGTTGATAATCCCGCGACGCACCAAAATCGTCGTCGCCTTCGGATTGTCTTCGTCGGTTCGAATCTCGTAAAAGACGCCGTAAACCGACGTCAGCCAAACGAACGCGCGCCAAACCCAAAGCGCAGCCGGAATCAAAAGGCAAAAGCCCCAAATGAAATAAAATTTGAGCGAACCCGATTTTTTCGCTTCCGCGGATTCCGGCGCGCCTTTCGCCGGCTCGACCGGAGTCGCGGCGGCTTCCGCTTCCGACTCGACCGGAGTCGCGGCGGATTCCGCTTCCGGCTCGACCGGAATCGCGGCGGCTTCCGCTTCCGGCTCGACCGGAGTCGCGGCGGCGTCCGCTTCCGGCTCGACCGGAATCGCGGCGGCGTCGAGCGAAGCGTCTTGCGCGAACGCTTGCGACGTCGGGAACGGCGTCGCGCTCGAAACGGTCGGCGGAACGGCTTCGCTCGACGGCGCTTTCTTCGCTTCGGCGCAACTCAGTCGCGCGCCCAACGCAATAAACGCGATCGTAATCGCCGTCAACAAAATGAGTTCCGGATAAAACGCTTTAAACGAAGGCCGTCCCTTGCGCCAAGGTTCTTCGCGCCGTTCGGCGTTCGCCTTTTCGGTTGTTTTCGCCATTATTGTTTCCTCGTCGGTTAATAGCGCCAAGTTTCCATTTTACTCTGAAAACAAGAGTTCTCGCGGTTCTCGACGCCGCGCAGTCGTCGTCATTAAATTATACAAAGTCGACTTCAAAAATCAAACGCGTCGCGGAAATTTTTCGGCGGCTCGCAAGGGGACGCGCCGCCTTTCGCCGCGACGCCGCCTCGTCCCCTTGCCTTGCCGCCGCCGTTATTTCCAAACGTCGCGCTTTTCGAACGTCGTGTGAAAGAGCGATTTGGCGCGCTCGCCGAGCGGTTCGCCGACGAAATCGCGGTAAAACGCTTGAATCTCCGGGTTGTCGCCGCTCGTTCGGAGCGCGACCTTCGCGTCGCCTTCGAAAAGACCGTCGGCGCGTTGTTGCCGCCAAGCGTCGTTCGGACGCCGCATTCCGCCGATCTTCGGTTGACCGCCGCCTCCGACGCAACCGCCCGGACACGCCATTACTTCGACGAAATCGAACTCGATTTTACCGGTCGTTTTCAGCGTTTCCAAGAGCGGCCGAACCGCCGCCAAACCGCTCGCGACCGCGACGCGAACCGTTTTGCCGCCGATCTCGACCGTCGCCGTCTTCAACGCTTTCGTTCCCCGAAGCGGTTCAAATTTCAGCAGTTCCGTCGGCGGATCGGTTCCCTCGACGACTTTCCAAAGGTTGCGACGCGCCGGCTCCGCAACGCCGCCGGTCGCGCCGAAAATTTTCCCGGCCCCGCTTCCGTTCCCCAACGTCGAGTCGAACGGTTCGTCGTCGAGCGCCGCCGGGTCGACCTGCGTTT